>JBQTIS010000121.1:0-8434 GCA_052387895.1 Rhodospirillales bacterium
AAATCACCAAGCGCCTGCAGGCGCGCTTCGACGCGATCTTCGATACCAAAACGACGGTGTTTCCCGTGGCCACCGGCACCGCCGCCAACGCCCTGGCCCTGGCGGCCGCCGTGCCGGCCTGGGGCGCGATCTACTGCCACGTCGCCTCGCATGTGCTGCTGGACGAATGCAATGCGGCCGAATTCTACAGCGCCGGGGCGCGGCTGGTGCCGCTCGACGGCGCCGACGGCAAGATCGCACCCAAGACGCTCGAGGCCGCGCTGAAATCGGCGCTCCGGGGCGTGCATCACGCCCAGCCCGCGGCCGTGACCATCACGCAATTGAGCGAAGCCGGCACCGCCTACGCGCCCGACCACGTCGAGGCGCTGGCCAAGATCGCGCGCAAGCGCGGCTTGACGCTGCACATGGACGGGGCGCGTTTCGCCAACGCGCTGGCGGGCCTGGGTTGCGCGCCGGCCGACATTACCTGGCGCGCCGGGGTGGATGCGCTTTCCTTCGGCGCCACCAAGAACGGCGCCATTGCCGCGGAAGCCATCGTGGTGTTCAGGAAAGAACTGGCGGAATCGCTCGGCTATCGCCGCAAGCGCGCGGGGCACCTGTTCTCGAAGATGCGGTTCCTGTCGGCGCAGCTCGAGGCGTATCTGAAGGACGATCTGTGGCTGAAGAACGCGCGCCACGCCAACAACCAAGCCAAACGCATCGCTGGCGGCCTCGGTAAGGTTCCGGGCGTGCGCATCATCCATCCCGTCGACGGCAACGAGGTGTTCGCGGAAATGCCGGCGGCGCTGGCGAGCGCATTGGCGAAAGCGGGCTTCGCGCTGGAGCCCTGGGCGGGCAGCGGCGGCGCCGCGCGGACGTTGCAGCGGCTGGTAGCGGCCTTCAACACGCGCCCGAGAGACGTGGATGCGCTGATCGCCTCCGCGCGCAATGCCGGGGTGGCGTAGCGGCGCCGCCAGTTCTAGCTGATATCGGCCCCCAACCGGCGGTACATCGCCACGTAATCCGCGCGCCACTTCGCCCAATCGTCGATCTGCTGCTGCGTCAACCTGCCCTTGAAAGCGGCCATGCGCGCTGCGTCGCCGATATCGCCGGGGTAGTCCGCCATCGGGTCGAGCTCGCCCGCGAGCCACGCGTCGTCGAGCGCCGCGTTGCATGCACGCTGGTCGATCTTGTGGGCCACGCCATGGCCGCCGGAGTCGATCCTGCCGGTGGAATAGAACGAGGTATGGACCGCTTCGCGCCCGAAATCGCAAAACCGTACGGGCTCTTTCGCGGATTGGCGTTGCTGCAAAAACATCAGCGCCCGCTTCAGGATGTCCCTTTCCGCCGTCCAATGCGCCGCGTCCCGATAGCAATGCAGCCAATAGTCGCGGCGATAGATGCCGTTGGCGAGAGCGAACACCATGTAGGCCTGGGACGGCTGGCTGATGGTGGGCGAGTAGTAGCGCAGAGTGACGGCGGCGCCGAGCACGGCCCGGAAGATGGTGTCCTTGTCCGCCGCCAGCCGCGCCATGTTGTTCCAGCTGAAGCGCAGCATCATGGCCCCATTGGGCGCGAGATTGCGCAACACCAAGGGCAGGTCGAATTCCTGGACGAACCAAGCGTCCTCTTCGATAAGGGTGATATAGCCGTCCGTGTCCTTGGCGATCTCCGCAACCCAGAACTTCGCCGGATCGTATTTCGGGCCTTCCAGCGCGGCCGGGTCGGCAGGCGGGTCGGTGACCTTCAGCGAATCCCGGATTTCGAGCCCGGGATGCTGGGTCAACAGGCGGTCGAGGCAACGGCGCTGGACGCCATCGTTCAAGAGCACGATGGGCCCATGGCCCGCGACGTTGCGCTTGATCGAGCGGATGCAACGGTCGAGATAGGCCGCGCGGGAGTGGCACTTGATGTAGATGGCGGTCACACGGCCCAGAATGCCATCGCCGCCCCGGGACCAACAAGCGCCTCCCCGGAGTCGGCTCCGACCCCGGCCAGCCTTGATTCGACCGGGGAGTCTGGGCTACAGCTTCGCCCTGCCGCGCGGGGCACCGCCCGACGGCATCGCGCGGGGTCCCCTTCGTCTAGAGGCCCAGGACGGCGCCCTCTCACGGCGCAAACGCGGGTTCGAATCCCGCAGGGGACGCCAGCCGTATGGGAATTCCCGATCCATGGCCGCAGCCGAACCACCGCAGCGCTGCGTGATCGTCGGCGGCGGGCGCTGGGCCCGCGTCGTTATCCGCGAGCTGCTGGGCGTTCTGCCGCCCGCAACCGCCGTCGCCATCGTCAGCCCCTCGGCCGCCGACGCGATGGGCGACTGGGTGGCGATCGACGACGCCACGCGCCGCTACGCCGGCAGGATCGAGGTGCGGCGCGACCTGCCCGGCGGCGTGGAGGGCGACGCCGACATCGCCGTGGTGGTCAACAGGCCGGCGCAGCATCATGCTGTGGCGGCGGCGCTGCTGGAGCGCGGCTACCACGTGCTGGTGGAAAAGCCCTTCACGACCGACCCCGAACAAGCGCGAGACCTGGTGGTGCTCGGCGCCAAGCGCGGCCGCGTGGTCGCGGCCGGCTTGGTGTTCCTGGCCGCTGGATACATGCACGACTTCCGCCGCCGCCTGAATTTCGATCCGGCGACCACCGCCAGCGTTGAAATCCAGTGGGAGGACCCCATCGTGGAAACCCGCTACGGCGAAGCCAAACGCGCCTCGGCCGATATCGGCATCGCGATGGACGTGCTGCCGCACGTCTGGTCGATCTTGCAGGCGATCTTCGGTGCCGGCGTACCGCTCGAGCTCCGCCTCGCCTCGGCCGACCGCGACCGGCGCGCGATCACCGTCGCGGGCGCAGCCGGCAGCGCCCGCATGACGGCCGTCCTTAATCGCGCGGGCACAGCCCGCCGCCGCGTGCTGGCGCTGAGCGGCCCGAACGGCGCCGCGGCGCGCGATTTCGCCGGCGACCCGGTGCTGGCGACGCTGGGCCGCGCCCCGCCGGTGCCGCTGCCCGTGGCCGACATCGAGGGCCGGCCGATGGCGCGATTGCTCGGCGGGTTCATCGACTTCGTCCGGCGCCGCGATTCAGATGCAGCCTGGCGGCACGGCGTGGTCCTGGGTCCCGCGATCATCCGGCATATCGAACTGATCTGCGGCGTCGAGCGCGCCCTTAGCGCGCGCTGAAGGCGTAGGGCGACGGGCCCTTGATCTGCTCGTCCACCACCAAGCGGTGCTGCAGCGGCGGGAAGGCGCGCTGGCGGCAGTTCTCGCGCTCGCACAGGCGGCAACCCAGGCCGATTTCGGTGGCGGCGTCGAGCCGCGCCAGGTCGAGCCCGTCGGCATAGACCAGCTCGGCCGCGCGCTGGATGTCGCAGCCGATGCCCACGGCCTGGTGCGAGGCCGGCGCGTGGAACGCCCCGCCCGGTTTCTCCACCGTGCGCGCCAGGCAGAAGAACGTCGCGCCGTCGGGCAGCCGCGCCACCTGCGTGCGCAGCATGCCCGGCGTGGCGAAAGCCTGGTGCAGAATCCAGCGCGGGCAGGCGCCACCGTAGCGCGAGAAATGGAAGCCCGCGGCCGAAAAGCGTTTGGTGACGTTGCCGGCGATGTCGGCGGCGGCGAAGAAGAAGGGAATGCCGGCTTCGCCTGGGCGTTGCAGCGTCGCCAGGCGGTGCGCCGCCTGCTCGAACGACACGCCGAAGCGGTGCATCAGCGCCTCGAGGTCGTAACGCGCGGCGCGGGCGGCGGCGGCGAACGCGCGATACGGCATCAACACCGCGCCGGCATAGTAGTTGGCTAGGCCGACGCGGCACAGCGTCTCGCTTTCCGGCGAGGACAGCTTGGCGGCCCTGATATGGGCGTCGATCGCCGCCCGCCCCTCCATCAGTCCGAGCTGATAGGCGAGGTGGAACTGCCGGCTGGTGCGCGGCAGCACCTCCGACAGCGCCAGCACGCGCATGCGCGGATCGTACCGCCGCCGCGCCCCGTGCATCCTCTCCTGCGGCGTCACCTCGACGGCAACGCCGTGACGCGCGCTTAGGCGGTCGGCTAGGCCGCGCGCCAGGTCGGCCTGGGCCGGCGAGGCGTCGCGCCACAGCGCCTCGGCAGCCTCCTCGACCTCGGGGAAATGGTTGCCGCGCGCCTCGAAGAAGTCGCGCGCCTCTTCGGCCGGCAGCACCACGCGCTTGGTGCGGCCGCTGGGCAGGTTGAGGTTGAGCGCCTGCGCGTCGTCGCGCGCCAGGCGCCAGGCGCGGTAGAGCTCGACCACGCCTCGCCCCGCCCGCGGCGCGGCGCCGACGAGTTGGCGGATTTCCTCGGCGCCCACGTCGCCCGCGTTCAAGGCCGCATCGGCGAACACCTCTTGCAGCGCCAGCGCCAACCGCCGCTCGGCGTCGTCCGACAGCTCCTGCAAATCGACGTCGAAGGTCTTGCCCAGCTTCAACAGCAGGGCGACGGTGACCGGCCGTTCGTCGTGCTCGATCAGGTTCAGGTAGCTCGGGCTGATGCCCAGGCGCTCGGCCATCTCGACCTGCGTCAGCTTCCGCTCCTGGCGCAGGCGGCGGATCTTGTTGCCGAGCAAGGCCCTCCTTGTCGCCATCTGCCGCTCCTTTTACAAATTTACAAACAAGGTGCGAGAGCTGAAAACTTACCTACTGATTTACTTGAGAGAATACTATTTTTTGGTTGCCTTTCGCAAGTGCGGTGTAAAAATACACAAAAGTTGTAAATGCCCCATTCCAGAAGGATCATCGCCATGGACGGCCTGACGACCGCTTCCGACAGCGAGCGCTTCCGCGGCATCAAGCGCGACTACACCGAGGCCGACGTGCGGCGGCTGTCCGGCTCGGTGCGCGTGGCGCACACGCTGGCCGAGCGCGGGGCGCGCAAGCTGTGGCACCTGCTGAACACCGAGCCGTTCGTGCCGACGCTGGGGGCGCTGACCGGCAACCAGGCGATGCAGCAAGTCAAGGCGGGCTTGAAAGCCATCTACCTGTCGGGCTGGCAGGTCGCGGCCGACGCCAACAACGCCGGGCAGATGTATCCCGACCAGAGCCTCTATCCCGTCAGCTCGGTGCCCGACGTGGTGCGCCGGATCAACCGCGCGTTGCAGCGCGCCGATCAGATCCAAATCATGGAAGGCCCGGGCTCGAAGAATGGGGGCGACATCGACTATTTCGCGCCGATCATCGCCGACGCCGAGGCCGGCTTCGGCGGCCCCTTGAACGCCTTCGAGCTGATGAAGGCGATGATCGAGGCGGGCGCCGCGGGCGTTCATTTCGAGGACCAGCTGGCCTCGGAAAAGAAATGCGGCCATCTCGGCGGCAAGGTGCTGGTGCCGATGCAGCAGTTCGTCCGCACGCTGAACGCCGCGCGCTTCGCCGCCGACGTCGAGGGCGTGCCGACGGTGCTGCTGGCGCGCACCGACGCCGATTCGGCGCAGTTCATTACCTCGGATGTGGATCCCCGTGACAGGCCGTTCCTCACAGGCCGACGCACGTCCGAGGGCTTTTATGCGATCAAGCCGGGCATGGGCAAGGAATACGCCATCGCCCGGGGCCTGGCCTACGCCGAGTACGCCGACCTGATCTGGTGGGAGACGTCCGAGCCCAACCTGGACGACGCGAAGCGCTTCGCGGAGGCGGTCCGCGCGAGCTTCCCGGGCAAGATGCTGGCCTATAACTGCTCGCCCTCGTTCAACTGGAAGAAGAAGCTGTCGCCGCAGGAGATCGCCGAGTTCCAGAAGCGCATCGGCGCCATGGGCTACAAGTACCAGTTCGTGACCCTAGCGGGCTTCCATCAGCTCAATCATGGCATGTTCGAGCTGGCGCGCGGCTACCGCGAGCGCGGCATGGAAGCCTATGCCGAGCTGCAGCAGGCCGAGTTCGCCTCCGAGGCCCTGGGCTATACCGCGGTCAAGCACCAGCGCGAGGTCGGCACCTCTTATTTCGACGCCGTGGCGCTGGCGGTTTCCGGCGGCAAGGCCACGACCACGGCCATGGCCGGCTCGACCGAAGCCTCCCAATTCCATGGCGAGTTCCAGGGGGATTCCCACGGCCGCCGGGCCCCGGCGGTCAAGCACGCCGCGGAGTGACGACCATGCAGGCAACGCAAACGATCATGACGGCCCGCGACGCCAAGCTCTTCTGGGTGGTGGGCGGCGAATACCGCGACACCAGCTTCCGGGACCTGAGCGGCCAGCCCGAGGTGTTCGGGCCGTTCCAGGAATACGACGATGCGATGCGGGTGTGGCGCGAGCGGACGGGCGCCTCCAAGTCGGCGGCCCTGGTCCGCTATACCATCGCCGCGGGCTGACCCTTTTCCTCCGCCGCCGGCGGGGCGCCGCTGAACGCCCCGTCGGCGCTTTTTGCGGTCGCGGGTGCCCCGCGCGTCGGCGCGAGGACGTATCGCGATCCATGCGATATACTCCCCGTCCCCAGCACAATCCGGAACGTCTGTTCCGATCCTGGCCGCATGGACCGCATCGAAATCCTGCAACGCGTCGCCACCGCGCTGAACGCCCGCCACTATCTCGAAATCGGCGTGTCGAAAGGCGAGTCGTTCTTTCCCCTGCGCATCGCGCGCAAGGTGGCCGTGGACCCGCATCCTCGGTTGAGCTGGCGCAAACGGCTGCGCAATTGCCTCGGCAATCCGCTGAACCTGTTTAATGCCTACTACCCCGTCGCCAGCGACGAATATTTCGCGCGCGTAAGGCCGCCGCCCGGGGGGTTCGACCTGGTGTTCATCGACGGCCTGCACACCTACGAGCAGGCCTTGCGCGACACGCTGAACGCGCTGAAAGTGCTGAAGCCCGGCGGGGTGGTGGCGCTGCACGATTGCAATCCGCCGCATGCGGCCGCGGGGTTTCCCGCGCGCTCGTACGAGGATGCGGCCGCCGCCAGGCCGCCGGGCTGGACCGGCGAATGGTGCGGCGACGTGTGGAAGGCGATCGTGCATCTGCGCGCCTTCCATCCCGAGTTGGACGTCGCGGTGCTGGATTGCGATTACGGCGTAGGATTGGTGCGCCGAGGCAGGCCAGCGGCGGCCGCGCCGCCCGACGCCGATGGACTTCGGGACTGGGATTATTCGCGGCTGGCCGCGGCGCGCTCGGAACTGCTGAACCTCAAGCCGCCGGTGTATTTGGACGCCTGGCTCGCCGGTTTGGATAAAGTAAATTGAATCAATCGATTAACTGGCCTCTTCGAACCGTCCTGGACACCGCCTGCAAGCCCGGCCGATACTGTTTTTCCCAGTGCACGTCCGCCAAAAACCACCAAGAGGAACCGACGGGGAGCAAGATGAGGTGCGCGGGGCTGGGCGCCGTTCTGGGCGCCGTTCTGCTTGCGTCGCTCGCTCCAGGCGCGTCCGCCCAGTTGGGCGCCGTGTCGACCGGGTACGACGAGGGCTATATCGCCTATGGCCGCGGCGACTTCGCGGCGGCGCTGCGCTATTGGCGCAGCGAGGCCGAGCGGGGCAATGCCGCGGCCCAGCACAACCTTAGCCTGCTGTACGACCGCGGCGACGGCGTGCCGCAGAACTTCGAGGAAGCGCTGAAATGGACCCGCGCCGCCTCCGAGCAGGGCAACCACGCCGCGCAACTGCGCCTGGGAATGATGTTCGCCGAGGGGCGCGGCGTGAAGCGCGACCCGGCCGAGGCGGCAAAATGGTTCCTCCAGTCGGCCGACCAGGGCAACGCCCAGGCGCAGTACAACATGGGCGCCGTCTACGAGTACGGCCGCGGCGTGCGACGCGACCTGGTGCAATCGCATATGTGGTACAATCTGGCGGCGGCGAATTTCGCGATCGGCTGGGACCGCGCCGACGCGTTCGTTAGCCGCGACCGCGTAGCCGGGCTGCTGACGCCGGCGCAACTCGCCGACGCGCAGAAGCGGGCTCAGGACTGGAAGCCGACGCCGCAGCAGGCGCAGCCGATCCGGCAAGCGCAATAGACCGAATCGAATCTAGTCGGCGGTTTCCAGCGTTTCGCGCAGCCGGCCCATCGAGAAGAACAAGCTGTAATAGGCGCGCAGCGCGGCATATTCCGCCTGCACCAGATCCGACTGGGCGTTGAACAGCTCGCGGCGCGAATCGAGCAGGTCGAGCAGCGAACGCTTGCCCAGGTCGTATTGCTCGAGATAGCCCTGCACCGTGCGCGTGGCCGACCGCACCGCGTCCTGCAAGGGGCCGACGCGCGCGGTGGCGGCGAACAGCTGACGATAGGCCACGCGGGTATCTTCGCGCACCCTGCGGCGAGCCTCGCCATCGGCCTCGGCGGCGGCCGAGGCCTCGAACGACCGGCGGCTGACCGTGGCGACGTCGAACATGCCGTTGAACAGGTCGTAGCGCAGCCGCAGTACGACCGTGATGTCGCTATCGCGTCCCTTCACGCCGTCGACGTTCTGCGCGGTAGTGCCGCCCACCTCGAAGTCGAACCGCGGATACATCTTCGCGCGCGCCGCGCCGATGTC
>JBQTIS010000122.1:0-1938 GCA_052387895.1 Rhodospirillales bacterium
CGGCGGTACTCGCGCTCCTCCCACTCGCGCGTGGCGGCGTAGTGCTCGACGAATTCGTCGCCGAACAGCGCGCGCGCGGGCTTGGATTTCTTCAGCGCCTGGGCCGAATCCCACAGCGTGCGCGGCAGGGCCAGGCGCTGGGGGTGCTTGGCCGCGTAGGAATTGCCCTCGACCATCTTCTCGGGCTCCCACGCGTGCTCGACGCCCCACAGGCCCGAGCCCAGCGCGGCGGCGAGGATGATGTAGGGGTTGGGGTCGGCGGCGGCGATGCGGTACTCCACGCGCTGCGACTTGGCCGAGCCCGGGATCACGCGCAAGGCCGTGGTGCGGTTCTCGACCCCCCAGGTCGCGTCGGTCGGCGCCCAGAAGCCGGGGATCAGCCGCGTGTAGGCGTTGACGGTCTGCGCCACCATCGCCAAAAGCTCGGGCATCAGCTTCTGCTGGCCGGCGACGAAGTGGCGCATGGTCCGGCTCATGTTGTATTTGGCCTTGGGGTCGAAAAAGGCGGCGTTGCCCTTGCGGTCCTTCAGCGACAGGTGGATGTGGCCGGACTGGCCGGGCCAGTCCTTGGACCATTTCGACATGAAGGTCGCCATCCAGCCGCGCTTCTGCGCCAGCACCTTGGTGTAGAGCTTGAACAGCACCGCCTTGTCGGCGCTGCTGAGCGCCTCGTCCACCATGATCGCGGCTTCCAGCACGCCCGGGCCGGTCTCGGTGTGCAGGCCTTCCAGGCGCATGTCCATCTTCTCGCACAGCGCCAGCAGCTCGGCGTAGAAGTCCGCGTGCACCGAGCTGCGCAAGGACGAGTAGCCGAAATAGCCGGGGGTGATCGGCTTCAGGTCGCGGTAGTTCTTGGCGCGCACGGAGTGCGGCGTTTCCTCGAACAGGAAGAACTCGTACTCGAACGCGGAATAGGCGGCGAAGCCCATGTCCTTGGCGCGCTTGAGCACGCGCCTGAGCGCGCCGCGCGGGCACACCGCCTCGCCCTTGCCCGCGAACTCGCTCAGGAACATCAGCATGGCGCCCTCGGTCGGGACCTCGCGGCAGGTCTCCGGCAGCACGCGCACCTGGGCGTCGGGATAGGCGGTGTGCCAGCCCGTGAACGCCACGTTGTCGTAGAGCTGATCGTTGGAATCCCAGCCCAGCACCACGTCGCAGAAGCCGTAGCCGTTCTCCAGCGCCGAGAAGAACTTCTCGCGCGCCAGGTACTTGCCGCGCACGACGCCGTCGGCGTCCACCACGCCCACCTTGACGTGCGTCAGGCCGCGCTCCGCGACGATCTTGCGGGCGTCGGCCGCCGTTTTCACCTGCCGTGGCTGCATGAAGCTCCCCCCGATTGCGGCTATTCGATAGCGCGGAAGGGGCGTCGAGGGGAAGGGGCGGGGCGGCGATGACAGGCCCGCTCGCGCCCGCTACGCTGCCGCCGCGCATGGAAAAACGCCCCGTCATCGTGGACTGCGATCCCGGCCAGGACGACGCCGTCGCCGTGCTGCTGGCGCTGGCGGCGCCCGAGCTGGACGTGCTGGGTATCACCACGGTCGCGGGCAACGTGCCGCTGAAGCTGACCCAGCTCAACGCCCGCAAGGTGCGCGAGCTGGCGCGCCGGCCCGACGTGCCGGTGCTGGCGGGCGCGGACCGGCCGCTGAAGCGCGCGCCGGTGACGGCCGCAGAGGTGTGCGGCGCCACGGGGCTCGACGGCGCCGCGCTGCCCGAGCCCGTCCTGCCGCTCGATGCGCGCCACGCCGCCGATTTCATCGTCGAGACCGTGATGGCGCGGCCGGCCGGCGCGGTGACGCTGGCGCCGGTGGCGCCGCTCACCAACATCGCGCTCGCCATGTTGAAGGAGCCGCGCCTGGCCCGGCATTTGAAGGAGATCGTGCTGATGGGCGGCGCGATCGGCTTGGGCAACGCCACGCCCGCGGCCGAGTTCAACATCTA
>JBQTIS010000123.1:0-2329 GCA_052387895.1 Rhodospirillales bacterium
AATCCGGCGGCGACCAGCGCATAGGCCGCGCCCAGCGCCAAGCCGTCGGCGGCGAGCGCGAAGCTCAACGCCGTCATCGCCGCCACGGGAATGCCTAGCGCCTCGGCCATGCCGGGATCCTGCGCGGCGGCGCGCAGACGCCTTCCCACTTGCGTGTGGGCAAGCAGCAGATGCAGGCCCAGATAGGCCGCCCCCGCCACGGCGATCGTGGCGAGCGCCTGGCGCGGCAGCGCCGCCAGGCCGAGCTCGACCATGCCGCCGCCCATGAGCGACGGCCCGGCGCGCGGCGCCGCGCCGAACCAGGCCGTGGCCGCGTTCTGCAGCACGATGCCCGCGGCGATGGTGCTGACGAACACCGACACGACGTGCCGGCCGCGCAGCGGGAAATACGCGACCGCCGCCAGCGCCACGCCGAACAGCGCCATCAAGCCCAGCACCAGGGGCAGCAGCACTATGCCCGGCACGGACAGGTATCCAGCCAGCGCCACGGCCAGGAAGCCGCCGGCCATCACCGTGTCGCCATGGGCGAAATTGACCGCGCGCGAGGCGCTGAGCGTCAGCACGAATCCGGCGGCGACCAGCGCATAGGCCGCGCCCAGCGCCAAGCCGTCGGCGGCGAGCTGAAGCGCGGCCATTGCGGCGTCAGCTCGTGCCCTGCGCGTAGCGCTTGACGATGCGGGGGATGCGGTCCTTGCCGTCGTAGCACACGATCAGCGCGTCGTGCGCCATGTTGCCCTTGCCGTCGGAGCGGTAGGCCATGGCCAGGCCCCGGTGGCTTTTCGCGGCGAGGTGATCGCGCAAGGCGGCGGCGGTCCTGGCGCCCGCCCGCAACGCCGCCAGCACCATCATCGTCCCGTCGTATTGCGCGAGCGCGTAAGCGTCGGGCTCGGCCTGGAACTCCTTGCGGTAGGCGGCGGTCCAGGCCTCGATCTCCGCCGAGCCGCCGGAGATGGGCGACGATCCGGTCTCGGCGCCCACGCCCCCACGCGCGGCCGGCTCCAGCCGCGCCGCGGGCGGGGGCTGGTGCATGGCCGAGCCGGCGACGATGCGCGGCACGCCCGTCATCGCCGCCGCCTGGCGGATCAAGAGCGCCGTGGGCCCCGCGTGCAGATGCAGCACCAGCGCGTCGGGCTTGGCCTCCAGCGCCTTGGCCACGGCCGGCTTGTAGTCCTTGACCGTGGGGGCGACGGCTTCCTCGAACACCACGGGAGCGCCCAGCTTCCTGAACGCCTCGTACAGCACCTGCCGGCCGCTCTGGCCATAGGCCGTGGTCTGATAGATCACCGCCGGGCGCTTGGCCTTCAGCTCCTCCGCCACGTAGCGCGCATGCGCGGTCTTGACCACGTTGTCGCCGGGGAAGAAGCGGAAGATGTAGGCGTTGCCCGTTTCGGTGAGTTGCGCGGTGCCCGAGACGGTGATCAGCGGCACCTTGCGCTCCTGGGCCAGCGGCAGCAGCGCCAGCATCTGCGTGCCCAGCATCGGCGCGATCACCGCCGGCACCGGGCCGGAAGACAGCGCCTTCTCGAACGCGTTCACCGCCGTCTCGGGCGCGGTGGCGGTGTCCTGCACCTCCGCCTGGGCCAACTCCGGCGCCGTCTTCAACGCCAAGAGCGCGCCGTTGCGCTGGCTGGTTCCTTCCAGCGCCAGGAATCCGGTGACCGGCACCAACACGGGCAGGCGCTGGGGCTGGGCCAAAGCCGGCGCGGCGATCGCGACCGCCGCGACAGCGGCGGCCAGGCGGAGAACGGACATGAATCGGGGGTGGCGCATCTAGGGGCTCCCTTCGCTGGCATGACCCAGATCAGGTTCGGTGGGTATGATCTCAGTCCCGCGCTCGATGCGAGACACCCCAGCCTTCGCGTGGAAGTAAGGTCGGTAGGGCCGCCCCTGTCAACCCGGCTTCTGTGATAATTATGCAACAAATAGGAATTGTGCGTGGACCGGGCTGGGCGAATCACCCTGGATGTTGGACAAAAACCAGTGAAATAGGCTAGTTACGAGACTCCATGCAGATTGCACGCAAAGCTTTGGCCGCAGGCCTCGTTGCCGCGGCCCTTGCCCTCGGCGGCGGCAAGGCCGCGGCCGACACGTGCTGCAGCGGCTTCTATCTCGAAGCCGTGGTGATCGGCGGCGGCGGCTTCGTCAAGGACATCCAGAGCACCGGGCGGACCACCGGCAACCTGAAGAACGAAAGCGCGCAGGATTCGGTGGCCGGCGGCGGCATCGCGCTCGGCTTCGACTGGAAGCGCCTGGGGGCGCCGATCCGCACCGAGCTCGAGTTCCACCGCATGGTGCGGCTGGACTGGGACTCGCGGCCGGTGTTCACCAA
>JBQTIS010000124.1:0-26086 GCA_052387895.1 Rhodospirillales bacterium
GGTCCCGATGAGCGATGATCCCAACGTCACGCCGCCGGCGCTCGCCGCGGCCTGACCGGCAGCCTGCAGAGCCGCCGATCACGAGCGTACCGCCCGTGCTCTTACACCACGTCTGGGGACACGACCATTGCCGGCGAGATCATCGGCCGGCGAACCTCTCGCTCCTCCAATTTTCCAACCCTGTTGTAGATCGGCCACAGCAGGCTAACGCGACTGGTGTTTTGGAATTTCGCCCGTCCGCGCGGAACAGAATCAATCCCGACCACTAAAAAACGACCGGATTCGACGTTCCAAGATGGCGGCTAAGCGATTGAAATAATGGCGCGCCCGGGAAGATTCGAACTCCCAACCCTCAGATCCGTAGTCTGATGCTCTATCCAGTTGAGCTACGGGCGCAGCTTAAGGCGAGGCACACTAGCCAATGCATTCTCCTATTACAAGCATCGGATACTCCAAGCAAAAATGGCGGTTGGGCGGCGCAGGCGCTTGTGGATAACGTTTCATTTTCTGTATTATCAAGCGGTTCCGGATTGATACCTTGGCAGATTCGCGAGCAAAGTCGCGCAAGCGGTGGTAAAGGCGTGGGCCGCTTTGGCGAACCGCGCCGTGGGAAGGCGAAACGGACGTGCGTGTGAGGATGAATCCGCGTCGGCGCGGCGTGGCCATGACCGTCATGGCGCTCACGCTTGGCGCATGCACCACGTCGGACATCATGCCGACGCTGACCTCGACGCCGCCCAGCGGCAAGGCGCCGCCGTCTTCCGTGTCGGCGCTGGCGCCGAATCCGCCCCAGCCCGAGGTTCCGCAGGTTTCCTCGTCCTATGCCCGCCCCGCCGCCACGGGCGCGGCCATGGCGCAAGCGACGCCCCCGCGCGCAGCGCCTACGCCCGTCAACCAGGGCCAGGGCCAGGGTCAGCCGCCGGCGGCTCCGCCGATGGCCCAGCCCGCGGGTCCCACCAACACCCCCGGCACGCCCACCGGCACCTTTGTCGGCCAGAAAATCCAGCAGCAGCGCGCCGAGCTGGTGCGCCTGCAAGGGCTGATCTCCACCCACAACGCCGAGCTGCAGCAGAACCGCGCCGACATGATCCAGCAGTCGCGCGGCTATCACCAAACGGTGGCCGCGGTGAACGCGCGGCTGCAGGTCGGCACACCCCCGGCAATCCCGAGTTGGTGGCGATGTGGAACCAGGCGCAGGGCGAGCTCGACAAGCTCGACGGCAGCATCGCGCGGCTGAACCGGCTCACCAACGCCACGGCGGGCGACGCGTCGATGGCCGTGTATCTGCTCGATTCCACGCGCGCCACCTATTCGCTGTCCGGCGCGGTCGACGAGGACCACCGCCAGATCGCGATCCTCGAGGACGAGATCAACCGCACCGTGGTGCTGATCGAGCGCCTGTTGAGCGAGCTGAACGAGGACCTGCAGCGACAGAACAATTACCTGGCCGGCGAGCGGCGCAACCTGCAACTCCTGTCGGTCGCGGTGAAGAACGGCGAGCTGTACGGCCCAAGCCTCTACAACCGCCCGTTCGTCCATACCGGGCCGACGCAAACCTCGGCCGCCGGCACGCCGGCCCCGGCGCCCCAGCCCATCGGCACCCGCCGCCCTCTGGTGGTGATCAAGTTCACCCGGCCCAACGTCGAATACGAGCAGCAGCTCTACGCCGCCGTCGCCCAGGCGCTGGACCGCAAGCCCGACGCCATGTTCGACCTGGTGGCGGTGGCGCCGGCCAAGCCCGCCGCCGGCGCCGCGGGCGCCTCGGCCCGGCGCTCGGCCGAAGGCGTCATGCGCTCGCTCACCGGCATGGGCCTGCCGGCCAACCGGGTAACGCTCTCCGCCACCAACAGCGCCCAGGCCCAGGTCAACGAAGTGCATCTTTACGTCCGCTAGCAGGCGGCGTTCCGGCACTTATCCACAAGACGCCTTCCCCGAGGAAATAGCGGGTCCGGCCCCGGTGTATGCTTGCTTGCGGAAGCCGCCGCTCGCCCCGAGGGTAAGTCATGCGCCGTTGGCTGATTGCCGTGCCGACCGTTTTTTTCCTGGCCATTGCTGCGCCGTCGCTTGCGCTGGCGCAGGGATCCGGCCAGCCCATGGCCCTGCCCGATGACGACCGCGACGCCATTCGCCAGGTGATCGAACGCCAGCTCCAGGCCTTCCAGCGCGACGACGGGGCGGCGGCGTTTTCCTATGCCGCGCCAGGCATCCAGTCCAAGTTCCAGAACGCCGAGATGTTCATGGACATGGTGCGCCAGGGCTACCAAAGCGTCTATCGGCCGCGCGCCGTGCAGTTCAAGGACATCATCTCGCTCGAAGGCACACCGGCGCAGCGGCTGATCGTGATCGGCCCGGACGGCGTACCGATGATCGCGGTCTATCCCATGCGCCGCATGCTCGACGGCTCGTGGCGCATCGACGGCTGCGTGCTGGTGCCGTTCCGTCAAAGCGACACCTGAAATCGGCCGGGCGCCCGCGGCGCCATTGCCTGGCCGGGGCCGTGCCGGTTTAATCGCGGCTTCGCATCCGCCGGTGAAGGGGAAGCCCATGGCCGATCAGTCGCGCTACGCCAAAGACTTTCCGGTTTCCTGGGAAGAGCTGAATCGCAACGGCCGGGCCCTGGCCTGGCGGCTGGTGGACAAGGGGCCGTGGCGGGGCATCGTCGCCATCACCCGCGGCGGCTTGGTGCCGGCGGCGATCGTCGCACGCGAGCTCGAAATCCGCCTGATCGACACGATCTGCGTGGTCAGCTACGACCACAAAAACCAGGGCGAGGTGACGATCACCAAGGGCGTCGCCGGCGACGGCAAGGGCTGGCTGGTGGTCGACGACCTGGTGGACACGGGCAAAACCATGCGGGCGGTGCGCGCCATGCTGCCCAAGGCGCATGTCGCGGCGATCTACGCCAAGCCGGCGGGCCGGCCGCTGGTCGACACCTACATCACCGAGGTCAGCCAGGACACCTGGATTCATTTTCCCTGGGACCTCGAGCCGCAATTCGCCCAGCCCATCGCCGGCAACCGCCAACGCGCCTGAGTCCGCATGGACGCCGGGCCAGCGCTCTTGACCATCGGCTACCAGGGCGCCTCGCTCGCCCAATTCGTCGCCTGCCTCGGCGAAGCGGGCGTGCGCACGCTGATCGACGTGCGCTACCAGCCCTTCTCGATGCGGCCCGAGTTTCGCCAAGGGGCGCTCGCCGCCGCCTTGTCGGACTCCGGCATCGCCTACAGGCATTTGAAAGCGCTGGGCAACCCGCCGCCGTCGCGCGACGCCGCCCGGGCCGGCGACCGGGGCCGCTACCGCCTTCTGTTTGCGGCCCATCTCGACACGGATGCGGCGCGGGGCGCGCTCGAACAGGTGATCGGTCTGTGCGCCGCGGGCCCAACGGCGCTGATGTGCCTGGAGCGCGATCCGAAGGATTGCCACCGGCTGATGGTGGCGGACCGCGTCGCCGCCCTGTCGGGGTTGAGCGTCGCCCATCTCCGACCCGCCGGCCCGCCGCCGGCGGGGCAGCGGTTTCTGTTCTAACCGTCGCGGCGGGGCCGGTGCAGCGGCCACAGTTTTTCCATGCACAGATAGGTGAACGACGCCGACCAGCCGATCAACAGCAGGCCGTTCAGCGCCTCGATGCCCGAGACGAGCTGCAAGCCGCCCAGCGGCACAATGTCGCCGAAGCCGAGCGAGGTGTAGGTGACCGAAGAGAAGTACAAAAGGCTCGCGAAATCCTTAATCGGCCTGCCGTCGTAATGCGCCAGGCCGACGCCGCCGACGCCCGCGCCCGTTTCCGCCATCAGCCAGTACCCGACGGCATAGATATAGACCTCGACCGTGTGCGCGGCGAACACGCCGAAAATCACGAACATGATCCGCGCCCGCGGCCGCACCATCGTGAGCCTCGGCAGCAGGCGCCCCGAGATCAGACGCAGCGCCTCGTAGTGGACCAGGATGGTCAAGCCGACTAGCACAATCCCGAACGCGATAGCCGACAGCATGGTCGATCCTCCGGCCGCCGCGGCGCCGGGCCGGGCGGGTTGCGGCGACTATCCCATATCTGGATTCCGTAATCCCCTGCTAGGATGCCGCGATGATTTCCATTCCTCGCCTGCTGCTGGCGCCGTTGGCCGCATACGCGCTGCTGGCGCTCTCGCTTGGCGGCGGCCAGGCGGGCGAACCTGCGACCGCCAAACGCCAGATGGTCGCGGCGGCCAATCCGCTCGCGGCCGAGGCGGGCCTGGCGGTGCTGCGCCAAGGCGGCGGCGCCATCGACGCCGCGATCGCCGCGCAGATGGTCTTGAACCTGGTCGAGCCGCAATCCTCGGGCATAGGCGGCGGCGCGTTCATCGTGCACTACGACGCCAAGGCGCGGATTGCGACGACGTATGACGGCCGCGAAACCGCCCCCGCCGCCGCCAAGCCGGAGCGGTTCCTGGGGCCCGACGGCAAGCCGCTGCCGTTCCGCCAAGCCGTTTCCGGCGGCCTGTCCGTCGGCGTGCCGGGCGTGCTGCGCGCGCTGGAGCTGGCGCACAAAGCCCACGGCAAGCTCGATTGGGCCGAGCTGTTCCAGCCCGCGATTCAACTGTCGCGGCAGGGCTTTCCGGTTTCGCCGCGCCTGAGCGCGCTGCTGGCCGAGGAAAAGGCGCTGCGCGGCGACGCGGCCGCGCGGGCCTATTTCTACGCGCCCGACGGCGCCCCCTGGCCGCCCGGTCATGTGCTGAAGAACCCCGCCCTCGCGCGCACGCTGGAGCTGGTTGCGCGGGGCGGGCCCGACGCGTTCTATCGCGGCGAGATCGCCCGGGCCGTTGCCGCCGCCGTGACCGGCGCCGCCGGGAATCCGGGCGACCTGACGGAGGCCGACCTCGCCGCCTATCGCGCGGTCGAGCGCGCGCCGGTCTGCGGGCCCTATCGCGCCTGGCTGGTCTGCGGCATGGGGCCGCCGAGCTCGGGCGGGCTCGCCGTGCTCCAGATCCTCGGCATGTTGCAGCGCTTCGAGCTGAAGGCGATGAAGCCGATGTCGGCCGAGGCGGTGCACCTGATCGCCGAGGCGATGCGGCTGGCCTATGCCGACCGCGGCCGCTACATGGCCGATTCCGATTTCGTGAAAGTGCCGGTCAAGGGCTTGATCGACCCGGCTTACCTGGCGCGGCGCGCCGGGCTGATCGCGCCGGCCCGGGCGATGGACAAGGCCGAGCCGGGCGATCCGCCGGGGCGCGAGGCGCGCTTCTGGGGCGACGACGATTCGCGCGAAGTTCCCGCCACCAGTCACTTGGTCGCGGTCGACGCCTGGGGCAACGCCGTGTCGATGACCACGACCATCGAGGACGCGTTCGGCGCGCGGCTGATGGTCGAAGGCTTCCTGCTCAACAACGAGCTGACGGATTTCTCGTTCCGGCCCGACGACGACGGCAAGCCGGTGGCCAACCGGGTCGAGCCCGGCAAGCGCCCGCGCTCGTCGATGGCGCCGACCCTGGTGTTCGACCGCGGCGGCCGGCTGGTCATGGCCGTGGGCTCGCCCGGCGGCAGCGCGATCATAAACTACGTGGCCAAAACGCTGATTGGCGTGCTGGACTGGGGCCTCGACATCCAGCTTGCGATCGAGCTGCCGAACTTCGGCAACCGCGGCGGGACGACCGAGCTGGAGAAGGGCACGGCCGTCGAGGCGCTGAGGCCCGCGCTCGAAGCGATGGGCCACAAGATATCGGTCATCCCCTTCGTCAGCGGGCTGCACGCCATCGCGCCGACCCCCGCCGGGCTTTCGGGCGGTGCCGATCCGCGGCGCGAAGGCGTCGCGCGCGGGGATTAGCGGTGGCGGCAGTGGCGCTGCAATCCGCTTCCGGCGCGCGGCCGGCGCTCCGCCTGTTGCCCGGCCGCGACAGGCGCGCCAGGCAGGGCCATCCCTGGGTCTATTCCAACGAGATCGTCATGGACGCGGCGGCCAAGTCGCTGGCGCCGGGAACCGTCGTGGCGCTCAGCTCGGCCGAGGGTGGCGCGATCGGCGCGGCGACGTTCAACCCGCGCACGCTGGTGGCCGCGCGCATCCTCGACCGCGATCCGAACGCCGGCATCGACGCCGAATTCCTCGCGCGCCGCCTCAAGCGCGCGCTCGATCTGCGCGCGCGGCTGTTCGACGGGGCGTATTACCGCCTGGTCCACGCCGAGGCCGACGGCCTGCCGGGCCTGGTAGTCGACCGCTACGGCGACGTGGCGGTGGCGCAGGTGAACACGGCGGGGATCGAGCTTTTGACCCCCGCGCTGGTCGCGGCGCTGGACCGCGTGCTCGAGCCCGCCGCCATCGTGCTGCGCAACGACGGCTCGATGCGCGCGCTCGAGGGCCTGGGACAGGAGGTGCGCGTCGCCAAGGGCCGGGTCGAAGGCCCGGTCAAGGTGCTGGAAAACGGCGTGGTGTTTCATGCCGACGTCCTGGGCGGGCAGAAGACCGGCTGGTTCTTCGATCAACGCGGCAACCGCGCTTTCATGGCGGCTTTGTGCCGGGGCGGCGCCCGGATGCTCGATCTCTATAGCCACACCGGCGGCTTCGCGATCCAGGCTGCGATGGCCGGCGCCGGTGCGGTCGACGCGGTGGACCGCAGCGAGCCGGCCCTCGCCTTGGCCGAGCGCGCGGCGCGGGAGAACGGCTGCGCCGGGCGCTGCAAATTCGCCCGCGCCGAGGTGTTCGCCGAGGCCGACAGGCGCGCGGCCGCGGGCGAGCGCTACGACGTGGTGATCGCCGATCCCCCGGCCTTCGTAAAATCGAAGAAGGACGTCCAGGCCGGCGCGCGCGGCTATCGCAAGCTGGCGCGGCTATGCGCGCGTCTGGCCGCTCCCGGCGGGGTGATGTTCATCGCCTCGTGCTCGCACAACATCGAGGCGGAAACCTTCGCCGAGCAGGTGCGCCGGGGCCTGGGAGACGCCGGGCGCGACGGCCGCATCATCCGCTCGGCCGGCGCCGGGCCCGATCATCCCGTGCATCCGCACCTGCCGGAAACGGCGTATCTGAAGGCGTTGACGCTGGCGCTGGACTGAAGGCGGCCGCCCGCCGCGGCCCCTAACCGTGCGCGCCTTTCTGCATGTCGTAGTGGCGCTTCACCATCGCGCCGACAATCAGCACGGCCAGCGCGAACACCGCCAGGCCCAGATAATAGAACGTGGCGTCATGCGCGGATGCCGACAGAAACAGGCCCAGCACGCCGACCAGCCCGATCACGCCGCCCGCGATCCATTTTCCTGTCCCCTGCATCGTCTCCCCCGGTCTCGCCGCCATTCGAAAGCGGCGAACTTGCTATCAGGAAACCTCGCGGCCGGGCAAGTCCCCGGGCGCGCCCCGCGGCGCCGCCGCGTCGCCCGCCTGGGCTTCGGGCAGCTCCAGGCGGAAGCGCGTGCCGCCGGGGCCGGTGTCCTGCAACGTCACGTCGCCGCCATGCGCGCGCAAAATCTCGCGCGCGATCGCCAGGCCCAGGCCCGTGCCGCCCCTGCGCGTCGAGCCGGCGAACGGAACGAACAGCCGCTCGCGCGCGGCGGGCGCGATGCCCGGCCCGTCATCGGCCACGATGATCGCCACGCGTCCTTGCGCCTGCGCGGCCTTGAACGAGATGCGCCCGGCGCCCGACTCCATCGCGTTACGCGCCAGGTTCGACACGGCGCGGAACAGCTGCTCGCGGTCGGCGTTCGCTTGGATCGCCGGGTCGATGTCGTTGCTCCAGCGCGCGCCCACGGCCGCGGGGGCCAGGCCCGCGATCACCTCTTCCACCAAATCGCGCAGCACGAGGCGCGCGCGCTTCAGCGCCGGCCCGGCATCGTCGCGCGTGAATTCGAGCGTGCGCGTGCAAAGGCCCACCGCCTTGTCGATGGCGTCCAGCAGCGTCGGCGCGGTCTTGCGCACATAGGGGTCGGCGCTGGTCGTGAGCCGGTCCGAGACCAGCCGGGCGGTCGAGAGGATGTTGCGCAGGTCGTGGTTGATCTTGCCGACCGCCGCGCCCAGGGCCGCCAGATGCCCTTTCTGCCTCAACGCCGCCAGCAGCCCGCGCTGCATCAGGGCCAGCTCGCGCATCGCCACGCCGATCTCGTCGCCGCGCGCGGTCGGCGCCGCCAGCGACGCGGGGCTCTCGGGCTCGGCGCGGAACGCCACCATGGCGTCGGTCAAGCGGCGCATGGGCCTGACCATCATCAGCTGCAGCGCCAGGAACACCAGTCCCGCCGTCATCATGGAAATCGCGATCGACAACGCCAGGATGCGCTGGGAATAGCCGATCATGGAGCGGCGCAGCGCCGATTCGCGCATCACGATCTCGACGGTCACGTCGGGCGCCTTGGGCGCCGCGCCCAGCACGCGCAGCGTGCGCATCTCGTCGGCCACCAGCGTGTGCAGCGCGTTGCGGATGGCGGTGAACCACGTGGACTGGCGCAAGTCCACCGTGGCGTCGGGCTGCGGCACCCGGTCCAGCATCAGCATGACGGCCGCCTTGCCCGGCGCGCGCACGGCGATGGCCGAGGCCTCGGCGTGATCCAGCAGCCGCTGGGTCAGCATCTGGCTCGCGGTATTGGGGTCGCTCGCCTCCAGCGCCAGAATCGCCAGATGCGCGTTGCTGAGCCGGTCCTCAAGATAGTCGATGCGGAAGCGCGCGATCGACGGCAGGTAGATCAGCACCTCGGCCAGCATCACGAACGCCATGGTCATCAACAGCAGCCGCGCGGACAGCCCGCGCGCCCAGGGCGCTAGCCAATGCCGCCGGGCGCTCATGCGAACCGCATCAGGAAACGCACGATCCTGCGCGTGCGCTCGTTGAACAGCTTGGGCGCGTACCAGCTCGAGGCCAGGCGCTTGCCGATTTCGCCGAACGTCGGATAGGGCAGGATCGCCTGCGCCATCGCGCCGATCTTCATGCCCCGGGCCACCGCCAGGCACCAGGGCTGGATCAACTCGCCCGCGTGCGGGCCCACGATCGCGGCGCCCAGCACGCGCCCGCGCCGGTCCATCACCGCCTTCGCCAGACCCGCGGTGTCGCGTTCGGCCTGGGCGCGGTCGTTCTCGTGGAACGGCCAGCGCAGCACCATCACCTTGCCGTGGCGCTCGCGCGCCTCGGATTCGCTCAAGCCCACCTGGGCCAGCTCGGGCTCGGTAAAGGTCACCCAGGGCACGGCGCCGTCGTCCACCTTGGCCGGCAGGCGGAACAGGATGTTCCGCAGCACGATGCCGGCATGGTACCCGGCGATGTGGGTGAACTGGAAGCGTCCGGTAACGTCGCCGACGGCGAAAATCCGCCGGTTCGTGGTTCTTAACCTTGCATCCGTCGCGATTCCCTGCGGCGAATAGGCCACCCCCGCGGCCTCGAGGCCGAGGCCCTCGACATTGGCGCGCCGGCCGGCCGCCACCAGCAGATGGGTTCCGGCCAGCGTCACCTCTCCGCCGTCGCACGCTACGGCCACGGCCACGCCGCTCGGCGTCGCGTCCGCGCGCTTCAGCTCCGCTCCTTCCATCAGCGCCACGCCTTCGCCCAGCAGCCGCGCGCGCACCACGTCGACCAGCTCGGGGTCGTCCTTCGGCAACAGCGTGAACTTCTCCACCACCGTGACCATGGCGCCCAGGCGCCGGGGCGCCTGGGCCATCTCCAGGCCGCTCGGCCCGCCGCCGATCACCCGAAGCTGCGCCGGGCGCTGGGCGTTCGCGAACAGCGTTTCGTTGGTCAGATGCGGAACCTTGTCGAGGCCGGGTATCGGCGGGACCAGCGGCGACGATCCGGTCGCTATCACGAACCGTCTTGCCTTCACGGTCTCGCCGCCGGCCTCGAGCGCGTCGGGGCCGGTGAAGCGCGCCTGGGCGCGGATCACGCGCACGCCCAGGCCCTCGAAGCGCTCCTGGCTGTCGTGGGGCGCCACCGCCTCGATCACGCCGCGCACATGGGCCATGACGCGCGCGAAGTCGATACGCGGATCGTGCCGCTCCAGGCCCAGCCGGTCGGCGCGGCGCATGGACTGGGCCGCGCGCGCGGCGGCCAACAGCGCCTTCGACGGCACGCAGCCGTAGTTCAGGCAGTCGCCACCCATTTCGCCGCGCTCGATCAGCGCCACGGAAGCGCCCATCTGCGAGGCGCCGGCGGCGACGGTCAGGCCGCCCGACCCGGCGCCGACGACGCAGATATCGACGGAAATCATCCCGGCCCCTTCACGATGCGCGCCGCTTAAGCCTCTTATACACCACCGGCAGCAGCGCCAGGCACGCGAGGCCCCCCAAGGCCATGATCACCTGGGGCGTCAGAACGCCACGGGCCGAGAACTCCTCGCCGCTGTCGAACACGCTGCCCAGGCCCACGCCCACCGCGGTATAGACGACCGAGCCGGGAATGATGCCGATGAAAGTGGCCAGCGCGTAGTCCCTGAGCTTCATGCCCATGACCGCGGACACCAGGTTGACGACGGCGAAGGGAAAAAGCGGCACCAGCCGCAGCACCAGAAGATAGCTGAGGGCGTCCTCGTTGAAGCCGGCCTGCATCTTGGCGAGCCACGGGCCGGCGCGTCGGCGCAGCGAGTCGCCGATCGCGGTGCGCGCGGCCAGGAACACGGCCACCGCTCCCGTGGTGGCGCCTGCGACCACGATGAACATGCCCAGGATCTGCCCGAACAGGAACCCGGCGGCGATCGTCATGACCGCGGCGACCGGCAGCGAAAACGCGACGCACAGCGCATAGCCGGCGGCGTAGCCCGCGGCCATCGCCGGGGCGTGATCGCGCACGAGCTCCAGCAGAATCTGGCGATGTTCCTTCAGCGTGGAAAAGCCGACATACCGGTCCAGCCGCAGGGCGAAAAACGCGCCCAGCCCCGCCAGCAGCACGAGCATGGGCCAGAACCGGGCGAGCTTGCCGCCGCTGCCGGCATCGCTGGTGGACTTTGTCGGTGGCTCATGCATCGGGGGTGGCCTAGTGGTTTCAGCCGGGACAAGATGGGGTGCTTTTAGCGGCCCGCCAGCATCACGGGCCAATCACACCGGCGCTACGCCGAAGCCCGCGACGGTAGCCGCCATTCCCGCGTATTTCCAGGGCCTTGGCAGGGGTTCCTTGGATTGACTTCACCGCGTCCAGCCTCTATAAGCCGCCGGTCCTTGAAGGACAGGCCGTTCGGAGTTCTTGGTCGTGAAGCGCACTTACCAGCCCAGCAAGCTCGTCCGCAAGCGCCGGCACGGTTTCCGCGCCCGCTTGGCGAAGCGCGGCGGCCGCAAGGTCCTGGCGGCGCGCCGGGCCAAGGGCCGCAAGCGCCTTTCCGCCTGATATCCTCCGCGTAAGGGAGACGACTGAAGCCATGGCCGCGCCGGTCGGACGACTGACGCGCAGGCCCGAGTTCCAGCGCGTGGCGGAACAGGGCCACAGGGCCGCTTCGCCCGGCCTGGTGCTTCAGGCGTTGCGCCGGCCCGGCGGCGAGGGCGACGCCATCCGCCTGGGGCTGACCGCCAGCCGCAAGGTGGGCGGGGCGGTCGAGCGCAATCGCGCGCGCCGGCGCTTAAGGGCGCTGGCGCATCAAGTCCTGCCGCGGATGGGCGCGCCCGGGCATGACTACGTGATCGTGGCGCGCCGCGAAACGGTGAAGCGCGAATGGCCGCGGCTGAGGCAAGATCTGGAAAGCGCGCTCAGCCGCCTGGGTCCGCGGCACGGGGTCCGCGCGCCGTGACGCCCGCCGCGTTCGCGTTGCGCGCGCTGATCCGCGGCTATCAATGGACCGTGGCGCCGATCCTCGGCGTCAATTGCCGCTTCGCGCCGAGCTGCTCGGAATACGCCTGCGAGGCCGTGGGCCGGCACGGCGCCCTGGCCGGCGGGTACCTGGCCGCGCGGCGCCTGCTCCGCTGCCATCCCTGGGGCGGCTCCGGCTACGACCCCGTGCCCGACCGATCGCCGCTCGGCCGGTCGATGCGCCGGCGCGCCTGCTCCTTCCATCCGTCGCCGAAGGGGAACGGGCGATGATGGACCAGAAGAACCTGTTCCTGGCGATCGCGCTGTCGATCGCCATCGTGCTGGGCTTCCATTATTTCTCCGACAAGCCGCGGGTGCAGCAGCAGCAGACGCAGCAGCAACAGCGCGAGCAGGCGCAGGCGCCCGCGCCCGGGACCGTGCCGGCGGCGCCCGGGGCTCCCGCCGCGCCCGGGACCGGCGCCGCGCCGCCGCAGCGCGACGCAGGCCAAGTGCTGCGCGACGGCAAGCGCGTGCGCATCGACTCGCCCAGGCTTTCCGGCTCGATTTCGCTCATGGGCGGGCTGATCGACGACGTGGTGCTGACGGGTTATCGCGAGACGGTCGAGCCGGGCAGCCCCAACATCCGCTTGCTGGCGCCGCCCGGCGTCGCGCAGCCCTACTACGCCGAGTTCGGCTGGACCTCAGCCGGCGGCAACGGCGTGCTCAAGCTGCCGGATTCGACCACGGCCTGGACCGCCGACCGCGACCAACTGACGCCCGAGCAGCCCGTCACCCTTTCCTGGGACAACGGCGCGGGCCTCGCCTTCACGCGCACCTACGCGCTCGACCGCGACTACATGCTGACCGTCACGCAGAAAGTCGCGAACACGGGCGCGGCCCCGGTGACGCTCTATCCCTACGCGCTGGTCAGCCGCACCGGCACGCCGCCGGTCCTCGGCTTCTTCATCCTGCACGAAGGGCTTCTGGGCGTGCTGGACGGCAAGTTGCGCGAGTACACCTACTCCAACATGCAGGAAGAGAAGAGCGGCGCGGTCAAGTTCCAATCGACCGGGGGCTGGCTGGGGATCACCGACAAGTACTGGCTGGTGGCGCTGGTGCCGGCCCAGGACGAGAAGGTGGAGAGCTTCTTCCGCCACGTGCTGCGCGACAAGACCGACAAGTACCAGGTCGACTACATCGGCGCCGCCCGGGCGGTCGCGCCCGGCGCCAGCGCCGAGGCCGCGGGCCGGCTGTTCGCGGGCGCCAAGGAAGTCAAGCTGGTCAACCGCCACGAGGAGCAGAACGGCATCGCGAAATTCAGCTATGCCGTGGACTGGGGCTGGTTCCCGTTCCTCACCAAGCCGATCTTCCTGGTGCTCGACATCTTCTTCGGTTTGCTGGGCAATTTCGGCCTGGCGATCCTGCTGCTGACCGTGATCGTGAAGCTGGTGTTCTTCCCGCTGGCCAACAAGTCGTACAAGTCGATGACCGCGATGAAGAAGCTTCAGCCGCAGATGATGGCGCTGCGCGAGAAATACGGCGAGGACCGCCAGCAGCTGAACCAGGCGATGATGGAGCTGTACAAGCGCGAGAAGGTGAACCCGGTTTCGGGCTGCCTTCCCATCGTGATCCAGATTCCGGTGTTCTTCGCGCTGTACAAGGTGCTGTTCGTGACCATCGAGATGCGCCACGCGCCGTTCTATGGCTGGATCAAGGACCTGTCGGCGCCGGACCCGACCACGATCTTCAACCTGTTCGGCCTGATCCCCTGGACGCCGCCCTATATTCTGATGGTCGGCGTCTGGCCCTTGATCATGGGCCTCACGATGTGGCTGCAGCAGAAGCTGAACCCGCAGCCGCCCGATCCGGTTCAGGCCAAGATCTTCATGCTGCTGCCGATCTTTTTCACCTATCTGTTGTCCGGCTTCCCGGCCGGCCTGGTGATCTATTGGGCGTGGAACAACCTGCTGTCGATCGCCCAGCAATGGGTGATCATGCGCCGGGCGGGCGTGAAGGCCTGACCGGGCCCGTTCGATGGGCGCCGGCGGCGAAGCGGACGATCTGGAACGGGGCCGCAAGCTGTTCGCCCAGGACTGCCGCTTCATCGCCGGCGCGGCGGCGCTCGACGCGCTTCCGCCGCCCGGCCTTCCCGAAGTCGCTTTCGCCGGCCGCTCCAATGTCGGCAAGTCCAGCTTGGTCAACGCGCTGACCGGCCGCAAGACGCTGGCCAAGGTCTCGGCCATGCCGGGCCGCACGCAGCAGATCAATTTCTTCGAGCTCGGCCGCAAGCTGGTCCTGGTCGATTTGCCGGGCTACGGCTATTCCAAGGCCGGCAAGGCCAGGGCGGCGGAGTGGACGCGTTTGGCCGCGCTGTTCCTCAAGGGCCGGCCCACCCTGCGGCGCGTCTTGCTGCTGATCGACGCGCGCCACGGCCCCAATGCCCACGACCGCGCCGGCATGGACCTGATGGACGAAGCGGCGGTGAATTTCCAGGCCGTGCTGACCAAAGCGGACAAGGCGAAGCCCGGCGATCTCGACCGGCTGCTCGCATCCCTGGCCCGGGAATTGGTCGGACACGTGGCGGCGCATCCCCAAATCGCCGTGACCTCGGCGCATGACGGCACGGGGATTCCGGCCTTGCGCGCAGGCTTGACCGCGCTGGCGGATTAGCGGCTTTTCCGCTACCTTCGCGCGCGCTTTCAAGAGAACGGCCGGCATGAGCACGACGAAACCCATGTCGCAGCCCGCGCCGACGCGGGTGAGCGAGGAATTGCGCGCCAAGACCGCCACCCTGGCCGAGGCGCTGCCCTATATGCGCATGCACGCCGGGCAGACGCTGGTGATCAAGTACGGCGGCCACGCCATGGGCGAGGAGCACCTGGCGCTCGGCTTCGCGCGCGACATCGTGTTGCTGAAGCAGGTCGGCATGAACCCCGTCGTGGTGCATGGCGGCGGCCCGCAGATCGGCAGGATGCTCGACCGCCTGAAGATCAAGAGCGAGTTCGTCGACGGCCTGCGCGTCACCGACCAGGCGACGGTCGAGATCGTCGAGATGGTGCTGTCGGGCTCGATCAACAAGCAGATCGTGGCCGCCATCAGCGCGGCCGGCGGCAAGGCGGTGGGGCTGTCGGGCAAGGACGCGGGGCTGATCCACGCCAGGCGCCTGACGCGCGCCAAGAAGGACCCCGATTCCAACATCGAAAAGGTGCTGGACCTGGGCTTTGTGGGCGAGCCCGAGCACGTCAACGCCGCGGTGCTCGACACGCTCGCGCGCTCCGACATCATTCCCGTGATCGCGCCGATCGGCGTGGGCGAGAAAGGCGAGACCTACAACATCAACGCCGACACGGTGGCTGGCGCGGTGGCCGGCGCGTTGCGCGCCAAGCGCCTGCTGCTCTTGACCGACGTGACGGGCGTGCTGGACAAGGCCAGGAACTTCATCCCCGAGCTTTCGGTCAAGCGCACCAAGGAGCTGATCGCCGACGGAACCATCAGCGGCGGCATGATCCCGAAGCTCGAAACCTGCCTCATGGCCGTGGCGCAGGGCGTCGAGGGCGCGGTGATCATGGACGGGCGCGTGGCCAACGCCGTGCTGCTCGAGCTGTTCACGGCGCCGGGCTTCGGCACGCGCATCAGCCGGCGCGGCGGCAAATGACCAACGCGATCGACCTCAAGGGCCGCGGCGCGGTGGTGACTGGCGGGGCGCGCGGCATCGGCCTCGCCATCGCCAAGCGCTTCATCGCCTCGGGCGCGGCCGTGTCGCTGTGGGACATGGACGCGGCGGCGATCGAGACCGCGAAAAAGCAGCTCGGCTCCCAGGCGCACGGCCACCTCGTCGACGTCGCCGACGACGCCGAAGTGGCCAAGGCCGCCGCGGCCGGCGAAAAGGCGCTCGGCCGGATCGACATCCTGGTCAACAACGCCGGCATCACCGGGCCCAACAAGCCGACCTGGGAATATCCGGTGACGGATTGGCGCCGGGTGATCGAGGTGGACCTGACGGCCGTGTTCCTGTGCTGCCGCGCCGTGGTGCCGGGCATGCTCGCGCGCGGCTACGGCCGCGTGGTCAACATCGCCTCGGTCGCGGGCAAGGAGGGCAATCCCAACGCGCCCGCCTACAGCGCCGCCAAGGCCGGCGTCATCGGGCTTACCAAGTCGCTGGGCAAGGAGCTGGCGGGCAAGGGCGTGATCGTCAACTGCGTCACGCCCGCCGCGGCCAAGACCGACATCTTCAAGCAGATGACGCAGCAGCACATCGATTACATGCGCTCGAAAATCCCGATGAACCGCTTCGTCGAGGTGGACGAGATCGCGGCGCTGGTCGCGTGGCTCTCGTCCGAGGACTGCTCGTTTTCGACCGGCGGCGTGTTCGACATCTCGGGCGGAAGAGCGACCTATTAGTTAGCCTGGCGCATTCAGCCCCACAACAGCTTCACGTCGTATGGCGTGAACAGCGGGTCGGGCGTCGCCAGCGTCAGCTTCTCCACCTGCGCCTGCGCCACCAGCATCCGGTCGAACGGGTCGCGGTGATGCAGCGCCAGCTCGCCCGCGCGCGCGGCATGGGGCCAGAGAATGGGCAACACGTCGAAGCCGTACACGCCGACCGCTGCCAACACCGCGGCGCCGACTCCAGGCGGATATTCGGAAAATCGCTTCAGGCGTTCCTTGATCGATACTTCCCACGCCGAGACGACGCTCACATATACGGCGTTGTCGGCGCTCTTGCCCGCGGAGCGAACCGTCGCTGGAATTCGGTCGTCGTCCGACATCCACCACAGCAGCGTGCAGGTATCGAGCAACAGCCTCACGACAACCCGTCGAATCCCTCGGGCAACGGGTCGTTGAAGTTCTTCTTCATCTTGATCAGCCCCTTGTGCAGACCGATGGGCCGGTCCTTGCGCTTGGCGGCCACCCCGACCAAGCGAACCGCCGGTTTTCCGTCGCGGGCGATCACGATTTCCTCGCCCTTCAGCGCGCGTTCCACCAGCTTGGAAAGCTGGGTTTTGGCTTGGTGCATGTTGACGATCATGGCTCCACCTTAGCTAACTTAGCTAAGATAGGGCAGCGGGGGCGGCATTGCAACCGTCATACGCCGGCCGTGGCGATGGCGCGCTTCAGCTTCTCCGGCGCGCTTGTCGCCGCCTCGGCCAGCGCCCGCGCGTCGAACGGCGAATGGCGCAACACCAGCGCGATTTCGGTCCGAAGCAGCGCCCGCCCGGCCGCGGCGGCGAAGCGCTCGAGATACGCGGCGGCGCGCAAGGGGCTGGCGAAGCGCGTGGTCAGGCGCTGGATCGCCTGGGGCGCGCCCGCGGCCAGCCGCAACAAGGTGACCGCCGCCGCGTCGGGCATGCGCCTTCCTTGCTCCCAGTCCCTCAGGGTTCCGGCGGGCAAGCGCAGGCGCTCGGCCATGGCCGCCTGGGTCAGGCCCAGGCGTTCGCGCGCCAGGCGCACCAGCCGGGCCGCGGTTTGGTGCGAATAGGCCTCCAGCGCGTCCTCGGCCGGAGGCGACGCAGGTTCGGTTCGTCCATCCCGCAGGACGCGGACCATGGCTCCATCGGCGGTGATCCGAAGCTTCACGGTTATATTATACGGCAAGGCCGTATAATATACAAATACTACGGCAATGACGTATAAATTATTGCCAAGTGTAAGCGTGCATGCCCAGATTTCCGTGGCTAAAGCCACTGAACAGTGCGGTTCCCCTGGGGTTCGCCGCCGCTCCCAGGGCGACGAACAAGGGCAGGAAATGCTCGTCGCGGGGATGGGCGCGGGCGCCCGAAGGCGCCTGCTCGCGATAGCCGGCCAGGCCTTCGGCGTCGCCTTGCGTCACCGCCCGGTCGAGCCACCGGCCGAAAGCGGCAGCCCAGGGTTCCGGCCCGTCGCCCTGGCCGAGCTCGCCCAGATTGTGGATCGCGCCGCCGCTGCCCAGCACCAGCACGCCGTCCTGGCGCAACGCCGCCAGGGCCCGGCCCAGCTTCACATGGTGCCCCGGCCCCAGCTTCTGCTGGATCGAAAGCTGCAGCACCGGCACGTCGGCTTGGGGGTACATCAGCTTCATCGGCACCCACGCGCCGTGGTCGAGGCCGCGCGCGGGATCGACCGCGCAGCCCATGCCGGAAGCGGCCAGCAACTGCTTCACCCGCCGCGCCAGGTCAGGCGCGCCGGGGGCGGGATAGCGCATCGCGTAAAGCGGGCGGGGAAAGCCGTAGAAGTCGTGGATGGTCTCCGGCCACGCGGCCGCCGAGACCGCGGGGCCGTCGGTCTCCCAATGCGCCGAGACGCAGAGCACAGCCTTGGGGCGGCCCAGGCGCGGCCCCAGCGCGGCCAGGAAGTCGCAGGCCGGCCCTCCCTCCAGCACCAGGCTGGGCGCGCCGTGCGACACGAACACCGATGGGAACGCCTTGGCTTCGGCCATTGCGCGCGAAAGCTAGCATGGCGGCCCTGCGCCCGCTCCGCCTTGCCGGCATGGCCGCCCCGTGCCACGTCTATGGCGATGCCCGCCCCGCGGCTCGACCACATCGACACCTGGGTGTTCGACCTGGACAACACCCTCTATCCCGCCGATTGCCGGCTGTGGGAGCAGGTCGACCGGCGCATCAACGAAATGTCGGCGCGCGTGCTGGGCCTGCCGCTCGACCAGGCGCGGCTGGTGCAGAAGGAATACCTGCGCAAGTACGGCACCACGCTGCGCGGCCTGATGGTCGAGCACAACGTGGACATGCACGCCTATCTCGACTACGTGCACGACCTGGACCTGGCGCCGGTAGCGCCCAATCCGCGACTCGACGCCGCGCTCGACCGACTTCCCGGCCGCAAGCTGGTGTTCACCAACGGCACGCTCGCCCATGCCGAGCGGATCCTCGCCAAGCTGGAAATCGCCCGGCGGTTCGAGGACGTGTTCGACATCCACGCCGCCGACTACCTGCCCAAGCCCGAGCCTGCGGTGTACGACATGCTGGTGAGGCGCCACGCGATCGCTCCGCGCCGGGCCGCGCTGTTCGAGGACATGGCGCGCAACCTGAAGCCCGCATACGACCTCGGCATGACCACGGCCTGGGTCAAGGTGGACTGGGCATGGCTGCGCGGGGCCGCGAAGGCCGAGGAGAACTTCGACCACGTCCACCACGTCATCGACGACCTGACGGAGTGGCTTGCCGACGCCGTCCAAGCGCTGTCGGAGACCAAGGCCAAGGCCGCCGGAATTTGACAGCCGCGCCGGGCCTGCCCCATTGTCGCGGCCCTTCCCGGACAAGGATCGACAAGGCCCATGCCCGACATGAGCGCAGGCGCCAACAGCCAGTCCCTGCAACGGACCATCGACGCGGCCTGGGAAAAGCGCGACGGCATCGGCCCCGCGACCGCCGGGCCGGTGCGCCAAGCGGTCGACGAGGCGCTCGGCGCGCTCGATTCCGGCCGCCTGCGCGTGGCCGAGAAGAAATCGGGCCAATGGCAGGTGAATCAGTGGCTGAAGAAGGCGGTGCTGCTGTCCTTCCGTCTCACCGACTCGGCGCCGATGGCCGGCGGCCCGGCGGGGCCGGGCAACGGCCCGGCGGCGAGCTGGTACGACAAGGTGCCGTCCAAGTTCGCGGGCTGGACCGCCGACCGGTTCAAGGCCGCGGGGTTCCGCGCCGTGCCCAACTGCACGGTGCGGCGCTCGGCCTTCATAGCGCCGAACGTGATCCTGATGCCGAGCTTCGTGAATGTCGGCGCCTATGTCGATAGCGGCACGATGATCGACACCTGGGCCACGGTCGGCTCTTGCGCGCAAATCGGCAAGAACTGCCACCTCTCCGGCGGGGTCGGCATCGGCGGGGTGCTCGAGCCGCTCCAGGCCGGCCCGGTGATCGTCGAGGACAACTGCTTCATCGGCGCGCGCTCGGAAGTGGTCGAGGGCGTGGTGGTCGAGGAGGGCTCGGTGCTGTCGATGGGCGTGTTCATCGGCGCGTCCACCAAGATCGTCGACCGCGCCGGCGGCCAAATTCTCTACGGCCGCGTGCCGGCCTATTCGGTGGTGGTGCCGGGCGCGCTGCCGGGCAGGCCCCTGCCCGACGGCTCGCCCGGCCCGTCGCTCTATTGCGCGGTGATCGTCAAGCGCGTGGACGCGCAGACCCGCGCCAAGACCGCGATCAACGAGCTGCTGCGTGACTGACGCGCGCGCGCCCGAAGACGCGCTGGCGCTGGCCCAGGCGCTGATCCGCTGCCCCAGCGTAACGCCCGCGGACGCCGGCGCGCTGGGCGTGCTGGAGGGGGCGCTGAAGCCGCTCGGCTTCGCCTGCCATCGGCTCGCGTTCGAATCGCCGGGCACGGCGCGGGTCGAAAATCTCTACGCGCGGCTCGGCGCCGCCGGCCGCAATTTCTGCTTCGCCGGCCACACCGACGTGGTGCCGCCGGGCGACCTCGCGCGCTGGAGCGTCGATCCCTTCGCCGGCGCAGTCAAGGACGGCCAGCTCTGGGGCCGCGGCGCTTCCGACATGAAGGCGGCGATCGCCTGTTTCGTGTCGGCCTTGCGCGGTTTCCTTTCCGACCGCAGGGGCGGGTTCAACGGCTCGATCAGCCTCCTGATCACCGGCGACGAGGAAGGCCCTGCGGTCAACGGCACGGTCAAGGTGCTGGACTGGCTCAAAAGCCGCGGCGAAAAGCTGGACGCCTGCATCGTCGGCGAGCCGACCAACCCCGGAAACGTGGGCGAGATGGCCAAGATCGGCCGGCGCGGCGCCATGACCGCGTACCTCACGGTCCACGGCGTGCAAGGGCACACCGCCTATCCCCAGCTCGCCGACAATCCGGTGCACCGACTCGTGCGCATGCTGGCGGCGCTGATCGACGAGCCGATCGACCGGGGCAACGCGCATTTTGAACCCACCACCCTGCAAGTGGCCACGGCCGATGTCGGCAACCCGGCCTCGAACGTCATTCCCGGCGCCGCCCGGGCCACGGTCAATATCCGCTTCTCCAGCGAGCAAACCTCGAAAAGCGTCGCGGCTTGGCTCAAGCAGCGGCTCGACCGCGCCATCGGCGAAGACGGACGTTACGACATGAGGATCGAGGTCTCGGGCGAGAGTTTCCTGACGCCTCCCGGGGCGCTGAGCGGCCTGGTGTGCGAATCGGTCCAGCGCGTGACCGGCGGCCAGCCGCAACTCTCGACCACGGGCGGCACGTCCGACGCGCGCTTCATCAAGCATCACTGTCCGGTCTGCGAGTTCGGCATGGTCAACGCCACCGCCCACAAGTTCGACGAGCGCTGCTCGCTCGCCGACATGGCGCGGCTGGTCGGCATCTACCGCGCCATGCTCGACCGCTATTTCAACTAGGGGCAAGGTGATTCCGGACGCCGGCCACGTCGCCGCCGCGCTCGCCGGCGCCTTTCGCCTGCTGCGCTTCGACTGGAGCGGGTTCCAGTTCTTCGACCGCACGATGGACGGGCTTTGGCGCTCGTTCTTTTGCGCCGTGCTGATCCTGCCGCTCTACGTGCTGCTGATCGCATTGCGCTTGGACGAGACCGAGCTCGCCAATCCCGCGCTCCGCATCCTCTTGGTCGAGGCCATCGCCTATGTCATCGGCTGGACCGCGTTTCCGCTGATCATGGCGTTTCTCGCCAACGTACTCGACCGGGCCGAGCACTATCCCGGCTACATCGTCGCCTACAACTGGAGCGCGGCGCCGCAGGTCGTCCTCACGTTGGCCGTGGCGCTGCCGCGCGCCGCGGGGCTGCTGCCCGGCGCGCTGGAAACCGGCCTCGGCCTCGGCCTGATGCTCTACCTGCTGGCGGTGCAGTGGTTCATCGCGCGCCGCGCGCTCGACCTTCATCCCGGCGCGGCGCTGGGCGTGGTGGTGGTGGATTTCCTGATCAGCGCTTTCGTCGCCGCGGTCACCGCGGCGATGCTGGCGCGGCCGGCCGGCGCGTAAATCCGCGCTGGACCGCCGCCGGGCTTGACACAGATCATTGCAGGCTCGGCGCGCGCGCCCAAGACTACAAAAGGGGGAATAGGCTCGGTTGAATCATGGAGGCAGCCAATGACGACCGTCAAGCAGCTGCTCGATCAGAAAGGCCACGGAGTCCTTTCCATCGCGAAGGGCGCCACGGTCTATGACGCCATCAAAAAGATGGCGGACAACGACGTGGGCTCGTTGCTGGTGATGGACGGCGACAAGCTGGTCGGAATCCTCACCGAGCGGCACTACGCCCGGAATGTGTTTCTCAAGGGCAAGTCGTCGCCAACGACGCGGGTCGAGGAAATCATGCGGACGGCCGTGCTGTTCGCGCGGCCCGGGCAAACCGTCGAGGAATGCATGGCGGTGATGATGCGCAACCGCGTGCGCCATCTGCCGGTGCTGGACGACGGCGATCTCGTCGGCGTGGTGTCGATCGGCGACCTGGTGAACAGCCAGATCGCCGACCAGAAGTTCGTGATCGATCAGCTCGAGCACTACATTCGCAGCTGACCGCCGCCGCGCGGGCGATCGGCGGGCGCATCCCTGGGTCGGCCTCGGCCTGCTAATGCGAGGCGCGCCGGCGTCCGATGCGCGGGGGCCGGTGTCACTTGCTGTCGATCTGCTTCCATGCCGCCTCCCAGTCTTTCGGCAGCTTGTGCGCGACGCCCTGGTGGCAGTCGATGCAGGTCTTGCCCTGCTGTTGCGCCTCGGCGTGCCGGCGCTTCGCCGGCCGTACCTGCTTTTCGGTGTCCATGGACTCGAACGCATGGCAGTTGCGGCATTCGCGCGAATCGGTCGACTTCATCGCTTTCCACACCGACACCGCCAGGCCCAGCCGCGCGGCCTCGAACTTCTCGGGCGTGCCGACGGTGCCGGCGATCTTGTGGAACAGCTCGTTGGTCGCTTGCACCTTGCGCACGACCTTGTGCACCCAATCCTTGGGCACATGGCAGTCGGAGCAGACCGCGCGCACGCCGGTGCGGTTGCTGAAATGCGCCGTGGACTTGATTTCGGCGTACACGTTGTCGCGCATCTCGTGGCACGAGATGCAGAAGGCTTCGGTGTTAGACAGCTCCATCGCCCAGTTGAAGCCGCCCCAGAACACGATACCGGCAAGGAACGACACGAAAACAAATCCTGCCAGCAACAAGCCGCCGCGCGGCGCCAACAGCCAATTGCACATGCGCTTGAACATATCGTCCATTCCTTCCCACAAATTATGCCGCCTGGACGAAAGGCTTGGCCGCCGCCCGGGCTGTTCGCTCAGACGGCGACCGGGGCGCATCCGGCCGGCTCGTGAACCGGCCAGATGCTACCACACCGAAAGTTTCAGTTGAGTGTTATCGCCTTGATGTTGGCGTCCGCGCCGATCCCAAGGGTCAACGGGAACGACACGAAGTGGTACCTCGTGGTGACGTTGTCATCGTGCACTGCGAGGCCGATCGTGTACACGCCGCCCACCTTCATGATCTTGTCGTCCGCGGGGTTCCCGGTGTCAAGCTTGCGCCGCAACACCAGCGTGTAGGCGCCGTCCTTCCAGGTCCCCTTGGCATAGTCGTTGTCGGCGGCCGATCCCTTGGCATCGGCGCGGCTGATCAGCCGGCCGGGCAGCAGGTCGCCTTCCTTCCATCCGGCGTTCGGATCGAAGGGCGCGGCGTTCTCCTCGCGGACCACCGCCGCGGGCTTCGCGGCGTTGCCGATGTCATCGGCCCGCAGCGCCTTGAATCCCACCTTGGCGGCGTTGAACATGAACTTCGGCAGCTTGGTCTTGCCGTCCACGTTCGAAGAGAACGGGTTGGCGCCCGCGTCGAACAGGCGGAATTCCAGCACGTAGCCGTCGTCCGCCATGCCGACGGGGTTGCTGCGCGCCGTCCGCCACTGGATCAGGTCGAGGAACCGGCCGTCGGCCTTCAGCTTGGCGATCTCCGCGGCCGATTTCGGCTTGTCCCAGCTCGCCATCGGATCCGTGCGGGTCGAGGACAGGTATTTTAGGATTTCATCCCGCTTCATGCCCGCATCGCCGAAGAAGGGGTGCTTCTTTACGTCGTCCTTGCTCGCCGTCTTCGGCGCATCGCGCATGCCGTTGTGGCAAGTCAGCCAGCAACCCTGCTGCGCGAACAGCGGCACCTTGCCGTCGTCCAGCATGATCGCGAGTCGGTCTTCATAGAGCGGCGGCTCGGCGCCCGAGCGAACCTTCTCCGAAGAGCGGTAGCTGCCGTAGGGTTTCCATTCCTTGCCGTCGAAGCGCAGGTAGTCGTGCATCCGCCCTTCGCGGTTCATCTGGGATTTCCACTGCATGCGAAGATAGACGTACTCCTTGTCGTGCGCCGCCTGGATCGCCAACGGCAGCGTGCCGTTCTTGCCGGCGATCGGCGCCGGTTCCAGCGGCCCGCCCTTGACCAGCTTGTTGCCGATGTCCGCCTCGTCGTTTTCGTGGCAGGACAAGCAGGCCTTTCCCTGCGCGACTTGCTTGTCGCCCTTCTTGTGGTCGGCGCTGAGCAGCCAATCGTAGGTCGACTGGCCGGGATAGAACAAAGTCACGGTCTTGGCCGGGACCTTCGACCAATCGATCGTCGCCGGGTCCGCGGCCAGCGCCGGCCCCGCGGCCAGCAGGGCCAAGCCCGCCAGGACGGCCGTTCCTTTCATTGCTGCCTCCTCTTGAAAACGAAAGCGCGCGCAAACGCGGCCTGTCCGCCGGGTTCCGACCGGGAAGCGGACGGGCAGACGGCGTCTCGCACGCAATAGGGCCGATAATGATGGGATGGGGCGCGGCGGATCGGAGCCGCGGACCGGTCGGGCGGCGCCGGGTAGAAACCGAGCGCCAACTCTAGCGCGGCCGATTCTCGCGCGCGGAGCGATGTCAAAGCCATCACAACTCCACCGATCTCGGCGCCAGGGTGCTGCCGCTGCTCGCCGCATGAACGCGACTGTTCGAAATATTTACGGAGTTTGTTGCATCGCACGCCTTGATTTAGGTCAAGAATGTCAACCGGCTAATATCTCACTTCCACCAGGTAAAGCCCTTCTGGCGGAGCGGTGGGGCCGCCCTTGGTCCGGTCCTTCGCCGCCAAGGCCTTTTCCAGATCCGCCCGGCGCCACTTGCCGCGCCCAACCAGGGCCAGCGAGCCCACCATGTTGCGAACCTGGTGATGCAGGAACGAGCGCGCGCGGGCCGTGACCGCGATCAGCTCGCCCGAACGCGCGACCGAAAGCTCGTCCAAGGTCTTCACCGGCGACTTGGCCTGGCATTCGCTGGCGCGGAAGGTGGTGAAGTCGTGTCTGCCCACCAGCGCCCGCGCCGCGTCGGCCATCGCCGCGGCATCCAGCGCGTAAGCCACGTGCCAAGCATGGCCCAGCTCCACCGCCAGCGGCGCCCTGCGGTTGACGATGCGATAGCGATAGAGGCGTTCGCGGGCGGAGCTGCGGGCGTTGAAGTCCTTGTCCGCCTCTTCCGCCGCCAGCACGGCGACCGGCAGCGGCTTCAGATGGTGGTTGACGGCGTCGCGCACCGCGCGGGCGTTGGTCTTCTTCCCGATGTCGACATGCGCCACCTGGCCCAGGGCATGCACGCCCGCGTCGGTGCGGCCCGCGCCCCAGACCCGCGCGTGCTCGCCGCAGAACTTCGCGATCGCCTGTTCCAGCGCCTGCTGCACCGACGGGCCGTTGTCCTGGCGCTGCCAGCCGACAAAGCCGCCGCCGTCGTATTCGACCGTCAGCTTCCAGCGCGTCACGCCAGCGCCGTTCCGGCCGGCACCTTGCAGCCGCGCAGGAAAAGATCGTGCGGCATGGCCATCTTTCCGGCGCGTTGCAGGACCATCGGGCGCAGGGCGCCCCGCCCGCAGGCGATCGTCAGCTTGTCGTCCAGCACCGCGCCGGGCTCACCGTGCGCCGCCGGAACCACGCTGGCGCTCAACACCCGCACGCGCTCGGGCGCGGCATGGGCATGGGCCGGCAGCTCGAACCATGCGCCGGGGTCGGGCGCGAAGGCGCGCACGCGCCGCTCCAGCTGGGCCGCCTCCAGCTTCCAATCCAGCCGCGTTTCATGCCTGCCGATCTTGGCGGCATAGGTGACGCCCTGGTCCGGCTGCGGCACGGGCTCCAGCGTGCCGGCGGCCAGGCCTTCCAGCGCGATCACGATCAAATGCGCCCCCAGCGCCGCCAGCTTGTCGTGCAGCGTGCTCGCGGTCTCGGCCGGCGCGATATGGGCCGCCCGGTGCAGCAGCACGGGGCCGGTGTCCAGCCCCTCGTCCATGCGCATGATGGTGACGCCGGTTTCATGATCGCCCGCCAGGATCGCGCGCTGGATCGGCGCCGCGCCGCGCCAGCGCGGCAGCAGCGAGGCGTGGATGTTGACGCAGCCCAGCCGCGGCGCTTCCAACATCGTCTTGGGCAGGATCAGCCCATAGGCGGCCACGATGGCGGCGTCGAGCTTCAACGCAACGAAGTCGCGCTGCATCGCCGCGTCCTTAAGCGACGGCGGGCATGCCACGTCCAATCCCATTCCA
>JBQTIS010000125.1:0-2058 GCA_052387895.1 Rhodospirillales bacterium
GCCGCGCCGAGCTCGACATCACGGCAGATTCGCCGCTCTTCGAGGGTTTCTGGAAGAAGGGCCAAAGCGACACGGTGTGGATGAGCCATGGCGACCGCGTCACGCGCCTGCCTCCCGGCTTCAAGGTGGTAGGCGTGTCGACGGGCGCGCCGTTTGCGGCCCTCGCCGACGAGAAACGCAAGCTCTATGCCGTGCAGTTCCACCCCGAGGTGGCGCACACGCCAAAGGGGGCTGCGCTGATCGGCAACTTCGTGCGCCGCATCGCCGGCCTGCCGGGCGACTGGAGCATGGCGCATTTCAAGTCGAGCGCGATCGCCAAGATCAGCGCCGCCGTCGGCAAAGGCCGGGTGATCTGCGGGCTGTCGGGCGGCGTCGACAGCGCGGTGGCGGCTGTGCTGATCCACGAGGCTGTCGGCGACCAGCTCACCTGCATCTTCGTCGACCACGGCCTGCTGAGGTTGAATGAGGCCAAGGAGGTCGTGTCACTGTTCCGCGGCGCGTTCAACATCCCGCTGGTGCACGTGGACGCAAGCCGGCGGTTCCTCGCGGCGCTGGCCGGCAAGACCGATCCGGAAGCCAAGCGCAAGACCATCGGCGCCCTCTTCATCGACGTGTTCGAAGAGGAGGCGAGCAAGCTCGGCGGCGCCGAGTTCCTGGCTCAGGGCACGCTCTACCCCGACGTGATCGAAAGCGTGTCCTTCACCGGCGGGCCGTCGGTGACCATCAAGTCGCACCACAACGTCGGCGGCCTTCCTGAGCGCATGAACCTGAAGCTGATCGAGCCGCTGCGCGAGCTGTTCAAGGACGAGGTGCGCGCTTTGGGCCGCGAGCTGGGGCTGCCCGAGCACTTCATCTGGCGCCACCCCTTCCCCGGCCCGGGCCTCGCCATCCGCGTCCCCGGCGAGGTTACCGAGCAACGGCTCGACGTGCTGCGCAAGGCCGACGCCGTATTTCTCGACGAGATCCGCAAGGCCGGCCTCTTCGACAAGATCTGGCAGGCGTTCGCCGTTCTGCTCCCCGTGCGCACCGTCGGCGTCATGGGCGATGCCCGCACCTATGACCACGTATGCGCCCTGCGCGCGGTGACATCAACGGACGGCATGACAGCGGATTTTTTCCCCTTTCCCGACGAGGTGCTGGGGCGGGCTGCGACGCGCATCATCAACGAGGTCAACGGCATCAACCGCGTGGTCTACGACGTGACGTCGAAGCCGCCGGGACCGATCGAGTGGGAGTGATTTGACGTCCTTCGGAAACTATCATCAACAATTATTAGCATAGCACAACTTATTGGCCAATCATAAGTTTTTCTTTCCCGCCCATCACGCCGACGGTGCGCACGGGCAGCAGCACGGCGAACGCCTGCCAGATCTTGTCGTAGAGCCCGGCCTTGCGGATCTCGTCGAGGAAGACCGCATCCGCGTTGCGCAGGATGTCGAGCTTCTCGCGCGTGATCTCGCCCGGGAGGCGGATCGCGAGGCCGGGGCCGGGGAAGGGGTGGCGCTGGACCATGCGCTCCGGCAGGCCCAGCTCGCGGCCGAGCGCGCGCACCTCGTCCTTGAAGAGCTCGCGCAGCGGCTCGACCAGCTTGAGCTTCATCCGCTCGGGCAGGCCGCCGACATTGTGGTGCGACTTGATGGTGACCGAGGGACCGCCGGTGAACGACACGGATTCGATGACGTCCGGGTAGAGGGTGCCCTGGGCGAGGAACTGGGCGCCGCCGATCTTGCGCGCCTCCTCGTCGAAGACGTCGATGAAGGTGGCGCCGATCGCCTTGCGCTTGGCCTCGGGGTCGGCGACGCCGTCGAGCTGGCCCAGGAACATGGCGCTGGCGTCGCGATGGACCAGCGGGATGTTGTAGTGGTCGCGGAACAGCCGCACCACCTCCTCCGCCTCGCCCGCGCGCAGGAGCCCGGTATCGACGAACACGCAAGCGAGCCGCCGGCCGATCGCCTCGTGGATCAGGACCGCCGCGACCGACGAATCGACGCCGCCGGAGAGCCCGCAGATCACGCGCCCGGCGCCGACCTGGGTGCGGATCGCCTCGATGGCACGGCC
>JBQTIS010000126.1:0-4836 GCA_052387895.1 Rhodospirillales bacterium
GGAGCGGCGCCTCCCAGGCCAGCGGCATGGAGAAGGTGGCCAGGGAGGTCCCCTCCACGAAGTTCACGAACGTGGATGCGGTCGTCGAGCTGCCCAACGTCCAGTCGGTCGTCTTCAAGGAACACGAGGGCTCGTTCCTGGTCGGCATGGCGGCGGCGCTGGCCAGCAAGACCGGCAAGATCGGCTTCGTGGGCGGGATGGACATCCCGCTGATCCGCGCCTTCGCCTGCGGCTACGTGCAGGGCGCCAAGGCGGTCAACGCCAAGGTCGAGGTGTTCCAGAACATGACCGGCACCACCCCCGCGGGGTGGAACGACCCGACCAAGGGCGGCAAGCTGGCGCGCAGCCAGTTCGACCGCGGCGCCGACGTGGTGTACGCCGCCGCCGGCGCCACCGGCCTGGGCGTGCTGCAGGCCGCCAAGGACCTGGGCAAGCTTTCCATCGGCGTCGATAGCAACCAGAACCACCTGCATCCCGGCTCGGTGCTCACCTCGATGACCAAGCGCGTGGACGTGGCGATCTACGACGCGTTCAAGGACGCCAGGGCCGGCACCTGGAAGCCGGGCCTGCGCGTGCTGGGCCTGAAGGAAGAGGGCGTGGGCTGGTCGCTCGACGCCAACAACCGCAAGCTGGTGAGCGCCGCCGCCGAGGCGAAGGTGAAGGCGGTCGAGGCCGACATCAAGGCGGGCAAGACCAAGGTGGTGGACTATCGCGCCGCCAATTCCTGCCCGAACTGAACCGGCTGGAAGCGGCCCGGTGACGCCCGGCACCGCCGCCGCGCCGGAGGCGCGCCAACCGCCGCCGCCTCCGGCGATCGAGCTCAAGGGCATCGACAAGCGGTTCGGCCCGGTTCACGCGAACCGGGCCGTCTCGCTTTCCGTGCCGGCGGGAACGATTCACGGCATCGTCGGCGAGAACGGCGCCGGCAAATCGACGCTGATGAGCATCCTCTACGGCTACTACCAGGCCGATTCCGGCGAAATCCGGGTCGCCGGCAAGCCGACCGCGATCGACGACCCGGGCGACGCCATCGCGGCGGGCATCGGCATGATCCACCAGCATTTCATGCTGGTCGACACCTTCACGGTGCTCGAGAACGTGGTGCTGGGCGTCGAGGGCGGCCTGCTCTTGCGCCGGGGCATGGAGCGGGCGCGCGCGGAGCTGGGCCGCCTGGAGCGCGAATACAAGCTGGAGGTGAACATCGACGCGGTCGTGGGCGATCTGTCGGTCGGACTGCGCCAGCGCGTGGAGATCTTGAAGGCGCTTTATCGCGGCGCCAACGTCTTGATCCTGGACGAGCCCACGGGGGTGCTGACCCCGGCCGAGGCCGATCACCTGTTCCGCATCCTGCGGGTGCTGAAGAGCGAGGGCAAGACCGCGATCCTGATCACCCACAAGCTGCGCGAGGTGATGGCCGCGACCGACAACGTGACGGTGATGCGCCGCGGCGCCGTGGTCGGCACGGTGCGGACATCCGACACCAACCCGGAAAAGCTGGCCGAGATGATGGTCGGCCGCAAGGTGCTGCTAAGGGTCGAGCGCACGCCCGCCAAGCCCGGCCGCGCCGTGCTCGAGATCGAGAACCTGGAAGTCGTGGACGGCGCGGGCGTGAAGCGGGTGCGTGGCGTGAGCTTCGCGGTGCGCGCCGGCGAGATCGTGGGCATCGCCGGGGTCGCCGGCAACGGCCAGAGCGAGCTGATCGAGGCGATCGCCGGCATGCGCGGGCCTTCGGCCGGGCGCATCCTGTTGAACGGCCGCGAGGTGGCCTCGGCCAAGGCGCATCGCTCGCCGCGCGAGCTGCGCGAGCTCAAGCTGGCGCATATCCCCGAGGACCGGCTGCGGATGGGGCTGATCGCCCCCTTCGCCGCGCACGACAGCGCCATTTTGGGCCAGCAGGCGCGCGCCGCCTTCAATACCGGGCCGATGCTGAACCAGCGCGCCATCGTCGCGTCCTGCGCCGACAACATGCAGCGCTACGACGTAAGGCCGTCGGACCCCCGGCTCGCCAGCATCAGCTTCTCCGGCGGCAACCAGCAGAAGATCGTGCTGGCGCGCGAGATCGAGGTCGATCCCGCGATGCTGCTGGTGGGCCAGCCGACGCGCGGCGTCGACATCGGCGCGATCGAGTTCATCCACCGCCGCCTGCTCGAGCTGCGCGACGCGGGCAAGGCGATCCTCTTGGTCTCGGTCGAGCTCGACGAAATCCTGGGCCTGGCCGACCGCATCCTGGTGATGAACGAGGGCCGCGTCGTCGGCGAGCTCGCGGCCGAGGAGGCCGACGAGAACAAGCTCGGCCTGCTGATGGCCGGCATCGCGAAAGCGGCCTGAGGCGATGGCCGGCGGCGCGCGCGACATGCCGCGCTGGGCGGATCTGGCGCTGCTGCCGGCGCTCAACCTCGCCTCGGCGCTGGTCGTCGCGGGCCTCGTGATCGCGGTCTTGGGCGAAAACCCGCTGCAGGCGCTGGGCCTGTTGATCTACGGCTCGGTCGGCTACGGCGAGGCGATCGGCTTTACGCTCTACTACGCCACCAATTTCGTGTTCACGGGCCTGGCGGTCGCGGTCGCGTTCCACGCCGGCCTGTTCAACATCGGCGGCGAGGGCCAGGCCTATATCGGCGGCCTCGGCGCGGGGCTGGTGTGCCTGTTCCTGGGGTTCCTGCCGCCGATCCTGGTGGTGCCGCTGGGGGTGATCGTCTCGGCGCTGTTCGGCGCGGCCTGGGCCTACGTCCCCGGCTACCTCCAGGCCAGGCGCGGCAGCCACATCGTCATCACCACGATCATGTTCAATTTCCTGGCCGCGGCGCTGATGACCTATCTGATGGTCAATCTGCTGATCAAGCCGGGCCAGCAATCGCCCGAGAGCCGCGAGTTCGACCCCGGCACGTGGATGCCTTTCGTCCACGAGATCGCCGCGAAGCTCGGCGTCGCCATGGCCAAGTCGCCGCTGAACCTGTCGATCCTGCTGGCGGTCGGCGTGTCGGCGCTGGTCTGGGCGTTCCTGTGGCGCACGCGCTGGGGCTATGCGTTGCGCGTGGTCGGCCACAACGAGACCGCGGCGATCTATGGCGGCATCGCGCCGGCCCGGGTGATCGTCGGCGCGATGGCGCTGTCGGGCGCGCTGGCGGGGCTGGTGGGCGTCAACGAGATCATGGGCGTGCAGCACCGGCTGATCCTCAACTTTACCGGCGGGGTCGGGTATGTCGGCATCGCCGTGGCGCTGATGGGGCGCAACCATCCCGTCGGCATCGCGCTGTCGGCCCTTTTGTTCGGGGCGCTGTACCAGGGCGGGGCCGAGCTCAGCTTCGACATGCCCCGGCTGACCAAGGAAGTCGTGGTGGTGATCCAGGGCCTGGTGATCCTGTTCTGCGGCGCGTTCGAGGCGATGTTCCGCCCCCACCTCGCCCAGCTGTTCCGCCGGCGCGCGCCGGCGCCGGCCTGACGGACGGGGGCGCCGCAATGCGCGACTGGCTGCCGCTGATCCTGACCATGATCGACGCCACGGTGCGCGTGGCGACGCCGCTGGTTCTGGCCGCGCTCGCCGGAATGTTCTCGGAACGCGCGGGCGTGGTGGATGTGGGGCTGGAGGGCAAGATGCTGGGCGCGGCCTTCGCCGCCGCCGCCGTGGCCTATGTCACGGGATCGCCCTGGCTCGGACTCGCCGCCGCGATCGCGGCCGCCACGGCGCTGGCGATGGTCCACGGGCTCGCCTGCGTCACCTTCAACGGCAACCAGGTGGTCTCGGGCATGGCGCTCAACATCCTGATGGCGGGGCTGGCGCCGACCCTGGCGTTCGCCTGGTTCCGCGAAGGCGGGCAAACGCCGATGCTCGGCCCCGGCAGGCGGTTCGAGCCGATCGCGCTGCCGTTCGCCGATACGCTGGCGCAGGCGCCGGTGCTCGGCGAAATATACGGACGGATCAGCGGCCACAACATCCTGGTCTATATCGCGGCGCTTTCCGTGCCGCTGGCGGCCTTCGTGCTGTACCGTATGCGCTTCGGCCTGCGCCTCAGGGCGGTCGGCGAGAACCCCTCGGCGGTCGACACCGCCGGCATCTTCGTCGGCGCGTTGCGCTATCGCGCGCTGCTGTGCAACGGATTGCTGTGCGGCCTGGCGGGCGCGTACCTCTCGACTGCCCACGGCGCCGCCTTCGTGCGCGACATGACCGCGGGCAAGGGCTACCTGGCGCTGGCGGCGCTGATCTTCGGCAAGTGGAAGCCGGCGCCAACGCTGCTCGCCTGCCTGCTGTTCGCCTTTACCGACGCGCTGCAAGCGCGGCTGCAGGGCGTGGCGCTGCCGCTGGTCGGCCAGGTGCCGGTGCAGGCGATCCAGGCGCTGCCGTATCTCTTGACCGTGCTGCTGCTGGCCGGGTTCGTGGGCCGCGCCATGGCGCCCAAGGCGATCGGCATTCCCTACGTGAAAGAACGATGAACAAGACACTCGACGCGGCGGTGGCGGCGGTGCGCGCCCGGGCCGGCGGGCACGTGCCCATGATCGGCATCGTGATGGGATCGGGCCTCGGCGCCCAGGCCGCGCGCGTGGCGTCCGCGACGCGGATTCCCTATGGCGAGATTCCCGGTTTTCCCAAATCCTCCGTCGCCGGGCACGAAGGCGTGCTGGTGCTGGGCGCGCTCGCCGGCCGCGCGGTCGCGGTTTTGAGCGGCCGCGCCCACGCCTATGAGGGCCATCCGCCCGAAACCCTCGCCCTGCCGCTGCGCACGCTCAAGGCCACGGGCTGCCGCGCCGCGATCCTGATTTCCACCGTCGGCTCGATCAACCCGAAAATCCGCCCCGGCCGGCTGGCGGCGGTCAGCGACCATATCGTGCTGTCGGGCTTCA
>JBQTIS010000127.1:0-16590 GCA_052387895.1 Rhodospirillales bacterium
GAACCGCCCGAACGGGCGCTCGGTCGTGGTGTTCGATCTGGGCGGGGTGCTGCTGGACTGGAATCCGCGCCACCTCTACCGCAAGCTGTTCATGGGCGACGAGGCGGCGATGGAGCGCTTTCTCGCCACGGTGTGCACGCAGGACTGGAACGAGCGCCAGGACGCCGGGCGCGGCTTTGCTGAGGCCGAGGAAGAGCTGATCCGCGACCATCCCGGCAAGGCCGAGTTGATCCGCGCCTGGCGCGCGCGTTTCCCCGAGATGATCCCCGGCGCAATCGCGGGCACGGTCGAGATCGTCGAGCGCCTCAAGGTCCGCGGCGTGCCGCTGTACGCGCTCAGCAACTGGTCGCGCGAGACGTTTCCGCCGCAGCGCGAGCGGTTCGCGTTCTTCGCCGCGTTCCGGGGCATCGTGGTCTCGGGCGAGGAGGGCATAATCAAGCCCGACCCGCGCATCTTCGAGTTGTTGTTCCAGCGCTACGGTGTCGCGCCGGGCGCGGCCGTGTTCGTCGACGACAACCCGGCCAACGCGCGGGCCGCGCGGGCGCTGGGGATGCACGGAATCCATTTCCGTTCGCCCTACGCGCTGGCCCAAGAGCTCGCGGCGCTGGGCCTGCTGTAGTTACGGAGAATCCGGCATGACGGTGCGCATCGGCATCAACCCGATCACCTGGACCAACGACGATCTGCCGTCGCTAGGCGGCGACACGTCGCTGGAAACCTGCCTCAGGGAAACCAGGCAGGCCGGCTATGCCGGCACCGAGATGGGCGGCAAGTTCCCCAAGCGCGCGGAGGACATGAAAAAGGCGCTGGACCCGCACGGCCTCAAGCTGGTCTCGGGCTGGTACAGCGCCAAGCTCTTGGAGCGCACGGCCGACCAGGAGATCGCGGCGATGGCCGGGCATCTCGACCTGATGGCCGGGATGGGCTGCGCCGTCATGGTGTTCGCGGAAGGCACCGACTCGAACGCCGGCAACCGCGGCGTGCCCGCGAGCCGCCACCGCGAGATCGCCGACGCCGCATGGAAGCGATACGGCGACCGCGTGACGCAGGTGGCCGAACACATGCTCGGGCGCGGCGTGCGCCTGGCGTTCCATCACCACATGGGCACGGCGGTGCAGACCGAGGACGAGATCGACCGGCTGATGCGGGCGACCGGCCCGGCGGCGGGGCTGTTGCTCGATACCGGCCACGCCACCTATGCCGGCGCGGACCCGCTGAAGCTCGCGCAGAAGCATGCCAAGCGCATCGTCCACGTGCATTGCAAGGACGTGCGCCGGCCCGTGCTCGACCGGGCGCTGAAGCAGGGCTTGAGCTTCCTCGATTCCGTGTTGGCCGGCGTGTTCACCGTCCCCGGCGACGGCGACGTGGATTTTCCGCCGATCCTGAAGCTGCTCAAGCAGCAGGGCTATCGCGGCTGGTTGGTGGTCGAGGCCGAGCAGGATCCGGCCAAGGCGCATCCGCTGACCTATGCCCGGATGGGCTATGCGTATCTGTCGCAGACCGCGAAGGCGGCCGGCTTCACCATCGCCTGAGCGCTATCGCCTGAGCCGCGCCAGGCGCGTCGCCCGGTCGGCGTTGACCGCCCCCGGAGGCGCGCGGCCCCGGACGATTTCGGCCACTTGGCGCACCGTCTCCAGCGACTGGTGGAACGCCGCCGGCGGCGTCAGGCCCGCCGTATGCGGTGTGGCGATGACGTTGGGAAGCCGGGCCAGGCCCGGGCTCGGCATCTGGTCGGGCGCGCGGCCGACGTCGAGCGCCGCGCCGGCGATGCGGCCCGCGCGCAACGCCGCTTCCAGCGCCGCCTCGTCCACCAGGTTGCCGCGCGAAACATTGACGAAGAACGCCGAGGGCTTCATGCGCGCGAAGGCGGCGGCGTCCATCAGGTTTTCGGTCGCCTCGGTGGCCACCGCCAGGCAGACCACGAAATCGGACCGGGCCAGCAGATCGGCCAGCGCCGCCTGCCTCAAGCCCGACTTGTCCACGCGCGCATGCGGGTCGGCCACCAGGACCGTCATGCCCAGCGCCAAACCCAGGTCGCAGACGTAACGGCCGATCGCGCCGTAGCCGATCACCCCCAGGGTCGCGCCTTTGAGCTGCACGCCCATCGCCGCGGCCGGAATTTCGCCGCGGTGATAGAGCGTGGCGGACGGCGTAATGCGCCGCGCCAGGTCGAGCATGAGTCCGAGCGTCATCTCGGCCACCGCCGGCACGAAACCGGCGCTGGCCCCGGTCACCAGCACGCCGTTGCGCGAGGCGGCGGCCACGTCGATGTTGCGGATGTCCACCGCGCAGCGCACGAAGGCGATAAGCTGGGGCAGGGCGTCGAACACCCGGGCCGGCGCCGCGCTCTGGCGATAGGACACGATCACCTCGCAGCCCTCGGCCTCGGCGATCATCCGCTCCGGGGGCCACGATTCCTCGGTGTCGTTGAGCCGCACCTCGCCCAGCTCGCGCAAGCCGGCCAGCGCCTCTTCGCCGTAATAGAGCCTGCGGGCCGTGACCGGCGAGGTCAGAAGGATGCGCGGCATCGGCGGTCCGGTCGCGATGTTGCAACGCTAGCCAAGCTAGCGCGCTCTGTTGCCTGGCGCGTCGGCCGCGGCGATCCCGACGGCCTTGCCGCGGCCGCTTTTCTTGCCGGAACCGGCGAAGGCGGGCGCGGTGTCGCGCGCGGTGCCGGCCAAGAGCAAGCGCATGGCGCGCTCGGCCTCGGCCGGGGCGCGCCGGCGGATCGCCACGGCCACCGCCCAATGCTCCTTCAGCGAGTTCTCGTACGATTCGCGCATTGGCGCTGAGCCGGAAAAACGACAGCAACGTGGCGCGGATCGCCCCCGCCAGCCGCCGCAGCAGGATGTTGCCGGTGGCCGCGATGATCGCCTCGTGCAGCTCCAGGTCGTGGCGGCAGCACGCCTCGATGTCGTGCGGCAGAGCCGCCGCCATGGCGTGGTAAGCCTGCTCGATCGCCACGATCTGCGCGGGCGTGGCGCGCTGGGCCGCCATGCGGGCCGCGGCCGGCTCGATGATGGCTCGGACCTCGAGCAGCGAGATCAACAGCTCCGGATCGGGCGGGGCGGTCGCCATCCATTGCAGCACGTCGGGATCCAGCAGGTCCCAGTCGCGCCGCGCGCGCACGCGGGTGCCGCGGCGCGTGCGCGATTCCACCAGGCCCTTGACCGACAGCACCTTCAGCCCCTCGCGCAGCGACGGCCGGCTGACGTCGAGCTGGCGGCCGAGCTCGGCTTCGGTCGGTAGGCGTCCGCCCGGCGCGTAGAAGCCGGTGACGATCTGCCGGCCCAGAAGGTCCAACACGCTGTCGGCCTTCAGCTTCGCGCCGGGCGCGCGCGGCGGCGATCGCCGGCCCGGCTTGCGTCGAGTGCTGGTGCTGGAACGCCCCATGCGCGGCCTTGAGCCCCCATCGCGGTTTTGTCTGACAAAGCCTGATACAATGTCGGATCATATGCCGTCAATTAGCGCGTGGCCGGAAGTCCCATGCCGCCCTGGCGATTGCGCCCGCGGACGGCCATGGCTTAGGGTTCGGATCGGATCGCCGCGGCGGAGGGATCGCATTCATGGCCAAGGGCATGCGCAAGGCACTGACGAGCTATGGCGATCCCGAATTTTCGCTGTTCTTAAGGAAAGCGTTCATCAAGGCGGCGGGCTATTCCGACGACGCGCTGGACCGGCCGATCATCGGCATCGCCAACACGTTCAGCGATTTCAATCCCTGCCACGGCAACGTGCCGCGGCTAATCGAGGCGGTGAAGCGCGGCGTGATGCTCAGCGGCGGCCTGCCGATGGAATTTCCCACCATCTCGATCCACGAAAGCTTCGCGCATCCCACCTCGATGTTCCTGCGCAACCTGATGGCGATCGACACCGAGGAGATGATCCGCAGCCAACCGATGGATTCGGTCGTGCTGATCGGCGGCTGCGACAAAACCATCCCCGCGCAGCTCATGGCGGCGGCCAGCGCCGACATTCCGGCGGTCGTGCTGCCGGTCGGCCCCATGCTGGTCGGCCACTACCAGGGCGAGGTGCTGGGCGCCTGCACCGATTGCCGGCGGCTGTGGGGCAAGTTCCGCGCCGGCGAGATCGGCGGCGAGGAGATCGAGCGCGTCAACGAGCGCTTGGCGCCAACCCAGGGCACCTGCATGGTCATGGGCACTGCCTCGACCATGGCCTGCGTCGCCGAGGCGCTGGGCATGGCGTTGCCCGGCAGCGCCGCGATTCCCACCACCCACGCCGACCGCATCCGCTGCGCCGAGAACACCGGCAGGCAGGCAGTGGCGCTGGCCAAAGGCGGCCCGAAGCCGAGCCGAATCCTGACCAGGCCGGCGTTCAAGAACGCGCTGACGGTGCTTCAGGCCATCGGCGGTTCGACCAACGGCCTCGTGCATCTGACCGCCGTGGCCGGCCGGCGCGGCATCAAGATCGACCTGGACGAGTTCCATGCCATCGGCCAGCGCGTGCCGGTGCTGTTGGATTTGAAGCCGTCCGGCCAGCACTACATGGAGCATTTCTACTGGGCCGGCGGTCTGCCGCGGCTGATGCAGGAAATTGCGGGCGAGCTCGACCTTTCCGCGCGCACGGTCATGGGCGGCACGCTGAAAGAGTATCTCGCCCGCGCCGAGGAAGTGAAGGGCCAGGCAGTGATCCGCCCGCGCGCCGATCCCTTGAAGAAGACCGGGGCGATGGCGACGCTGACCGGCAACCTGGCGCCGCGCGGCGCGGTAATCAAGCAATCCGCCGCCAGCCCCGAGCTGATGAACCACACCGGCCGCGCCGTGGTGTTCGACTCGGTGGCGGACATGACCAAAAGGATCGACGACCCCGGGCTGGACGTGAAGCCAGGCGACGTTCTGGTGCTGCGCAACGCCGGTCCCAAGGGAGCGCCGGGCATGCCCGAGGCCGGCTACCTGCCGATCCCCAAAAAGCTGCTGCAACAGGGCGTGAAAGACATGGTGCGAATCTCCTACTCGCGCATGTCGGGCACCGCCTTCGGCACCATTGTGCTGCACATCGCGCCCGAGGCGGCGGCCGGCGGGCCGCTGGCCCTGGTCAAGTCCGGCGACCGGGTCAAGCTCGACGTCAAGGGAAGACGCATCGACCTGCTGGTCGACGCGGCGGAGTTGAAGCGCCGCCGCGCCGCTTTGAAGCCGCGCAAGCCCCCGCCCGGATCCGAGCGCGGCTATGCCGGGCTGTTCCAGCGCTGCGTGTTGCAGGCCGACGAGGGCTGCGACTTCGACTTCTGCGTGCCCGGCCGCGACGGCGTGGAGCGCCGGGCGGCGGAGTGACCGTGGCGGTCGGGACCATGACCGCCGCCCTGCTGCGCCGGCCCGGAGGGAAGCTGGCATGCGAAACCGTCGCGCGGCCCAGGCTCGGTCCGGGCCAGGTGCTGGTCAAAGTCTCGGCCTGCGCGGTGTGCCGCACCGACCTGCATGTCGTGGACGGAGAGCTGCCCGATGCGAAGCTGCCGCTGATTCCCGGCCACGAGATCATCGGCCGCGTAGAGGAATGCGGACCGGGCGCCGGGCGTTTCAAGCCGGGCGCGCGCGTCGGCATCCCCTGGCTCGGCTGGACCTGCGGCGGGTGCGGCTATTGCCGCGAGGGCCAGGAAAACCTGTGCGATCGCGCGCGCTTCACCGGCTACCAAATCGACGGCGGCTACGCCGAGTACACCGTGGCCGACGAGCGATATTGCTTTGACATTCCGCCCGCGTTCGACGACGTCCACGCGGCGCCGTTGCTTTGCGCCGGCCTGATCGGCTATCGCGCGCTGAAGATGGCGGGCGCGGCCAAGCGCCTGGGTATCTACGGCTTCGGGGCGGCCGCGCATATCGTGGCCCAGGTCGCAAAATGGCAGGGGCGCGAGCTATACGCCTTTACCCGGCCCGGAGACGCGACCGCGCAGGATTTCGCGCGGCGATTGGGCGCCGTCTGGGCGGGGGACTCGGGCCAATCACCGCCCGTCATGCTTGACGCCGCGATTCTATTCGCGCCGGTGGGGGCGCTGGTACCCGCGGCCTTGCGTGCCGTAGTCAAGGCGGGCAAAGTCGTATGCGCCGGCATCCACATGAGCGACATTCCGGCTTTTCCCTATTCGATCCTATGGGGCGAGCGCCATGTACTGTCGGTAGCGAACCTGACGCGCTCCGACGCCGACGAGTTCCTGGCCCTTGCGCCGCGAGTGCCGGTCGAGACCACAGCCGAAACCTTCGCCTTGATCCAGGTCAACGAAGCCCTGGCTCGGTTGCGCGAAGGTCGCCTCAGTGGCGCGGCGGTGCTGCTGCCGCACTGAAGTGGAACCAGACAAGAAGAAGGAACATGCCATGGACACGCCGTTGGAAATCTCCTTCGTCAACACCGACCGCTCCGCAGCCGTGGAAAAGCTGGTGCGCGAGCGCACGCGGGTGCTGGCGCGCCACTGCGACCGCCTGCTGAAATGCAGGGTGGTGATCGAGATGGTCGGCCGCCACCACCGCAAGGGACGCAAGTTCCGCGCCCGCATCGACATGAAGCTGCCAGGCCGGACCATCGTCGTAGGCAAAGCGTCGGAATCGAACCCCGCGCACGAGGACGTTTACGTCGCCGTGCGCCACGCCTTCGACGCCGCCAGGCGCCAGGCGCAGGACTTCGCGCGCCGCCGGCGCGGCGACATCAAAGCGCACGAGGCGCCGCCGCACGGGCGCATCGCCAGGCTGTTCCCAGACGAAGGCTATGGCTTCGTGCGCCTGGCCGACGGGCAGGAGATCTATTTTCACCGCAATGCCGTGGTCGGCGCCGCGTTCGAGAAGCTGGCGGTGGGCGCCGAGGTGCGCGTCAGCGTGCATGAGGACGAAAGCGACAAGGGCCCGCAGGCCGGCACCGTCCGGCCCGTCGGCCGCCACCATATCGGCCCGGTGCTGCCGGAATGATCGCCGCCTAGTCCAATACGCGGTCCAGCACCCAGTTCATCAGCTTGTGGACATGGCGCTCTTTCCACGACAGCCGCCCGGGCGGGCGGGCGTCGGCGCGCATGCCCTTCTGCTGGCGCTCGCCGATGGCGTTGTCCTCGCCGATCGAGATCTCCCAACGCCGGTAATAGGCCTTGACCGCCTCGGGGAACTGGGCAAGCGCCATTGTGGCCCTGGGAAACGCGAAGCCGACCGATACCCGCGTTCGGTCCGGCGCTTTGGGCTGGAAATCCAGCCACCACATGCAGTCCTGCGTACAGGCGAACTGCAGGGCGGGATAGATCATCGTGAAGAACGTGCCTTGGGCGTGCTTGGGTGGCAGCCCGGTCACGTGCGGCAGCGGCGTGGTATCGCCCGGCAGCACGGCGATGGTCGTGTCCTGACGGATATAGAGCGCGTCCCAGCCGCCGCGCGTCGCCACCGCCTCGCCCTGCTGCTGGCCCAGGCTCATGCGATGCACCGTACCGGTGTGGTATTCCTCCAGCGCGTTTTCCGCCAACAGCTTCCAGTTGCAGGCCACGTCGAACTCGACGCGGCGCACGCATTCCATCTCCTCGAAACGATAGGGCGCCATGACCTCGGGCATGTCGCCCAGCGTATCGAGCAGCGAAGGCGCTTGCGGATCGGCGTTGACGAAGGCGAATCCGCCCCAGCTTTCCAGCCGCACCGGCACCAGCCCGTTGCGGCGGCGGTCGAAGCCGGTGCTTTGTTCCATCGCCGGCGCGGCGGCCAGCGCGCCGTCCAGCCCGTAGGTCCAGGCGTGATAGGGGCACACGATCGCCGCGCAGATTCCCTGGCCTTCCAGCAACTGTGCGCCGCGATGGCGGCAGGAATTGAGGAACGCCCGCAATGCACGGTCGCGTCCGCGGATCGCCACCACCGGTCCCGCTTCCGTGTCCAGCGTGCGGAACGCCCCTTGCGCCTTGAATTCGTCCGTGCGGCCGACCAGGCGCCAGGACGGACGGAACAACCGCTCCATCTCGCGGGCGAAGAACTCGGGCGCGGTATAGCAATCCGCCGGCAGGGTGCTGGCCTCATTGAGCGGCCGGCGCGTGGTGGCGTAGCGTTGGGGGTCGAACCGGTGGACGGCGGGCATATCGGGCAAATTCCTCGGCACGCCATGGCGTTGGGAGCAGGGAACCTGGCCAAGCATGCCCGTCCACAGCCGTTCGCGTCCAGGGGGCAGGTCCGCCGCCGCGTTCACACATCGGACGGCGAAGCGGGAGGCAAGGCCGCCATGCCGACTTGCGGTGCGGTTCGTTCCTGTTGGCCGGATACCGCTACGGGCCGCCGCTTGCGCGCTGAACCGCCGGGTCCGTATGCTGCCGCCATGGATCAGGAAAAGTTTTGCTGGCAGGACGATCAGGTACTGGCCGCCATCTACGTTTATTGGGACACGAAACGCGCCGGGCGCGCCATGCCGTCGCGCCGCGACATCGATCCGGTCGAATTCGCGCCCCAAGTCCTTCCTCACGTGCTCTTGACCCAAACCATGGTCGAGGACGGCCGCCGGCGGTACCGTTTTCGCCTCGCCGGAACCGCGTTGCGGGAGTCGCTGGGCCTCGACATCACCGGCCACTACATCGACACGGTCAATCCGAACAAACGCTACGCCGTCTATGTCGAAAGCCTCTATGCCAAGGCCATGGAGGCGAAGCGCCCGGTGTTTTCCAGCAGCGTGGCGATGACGATGGACGCGGCCTCGCGCCGGCTGACGCGGCGGCTGATCTGTCCGCTGTCGAACGACGGCGTCGCGGTCGATATGTTCCGATGCGGCCAGACATTCCAGGCCTTCGGCGCCGGTCCGCTGCCTACCATGACCTATGCCGACCGCTTCGATCAGGGCGTCGTCAAGGTCATCCCGCCGCGCTAGCGCGCCGGCCGGTGTGCCCGCTGTTGTCGCTCGGCCGCGGTCAATTCAGCCAGCCGGCGAGGCCGACGGAATCGTCGATCAGGTCCAGACAAGTATAGCGGTTGCGGATATGCCGGGCCCAGGTCACGGCCGTGCGGTAGGTTCCATCCGCCCAACCCAGATCGCCGGCCGAACGCGGGGCGCCGGACGCCGCCAACGCGGCCTCCAGACGCTCCGGCGCCGCCAGCTTCGACACCAGTTCCACGCGCCAGGCCGCCCAGTTCCGCTCCAACAGCGCGTTGACGCGCTCGGTTTCGGCCGCGTCCCGCGCCTTGGCGCGGAATTCCCTCAGGCAATCCCCGGCGCTTTCGCCGAAATGCGCGCGGATGCCGGCTTCGTCCACGCGCGTGGGCTTCAGGCGCGGCGGCCGGTCCTGGCGCAGCAGCCGGTCCTGCAGCCGCGCCACGGTCAGGGTAGCGACGCCCACCTGCTCGCCATGCAGCGCGTCGCGGCCCAGCGTGCACCGCGCCGCGCCCTCGTGCAGCATGTCCATGTAATGGCTGATCAGATGCTCGGCCTGGCTCGCCGGCGCGCTCGATCCGGCCAGGCACATGCCGAAGCCGGACAGCACCAGCACGTGCGCCAGCGACGCCATTGCCCCGATGTCGCCGCGCACCAGCTCCCCGGCGCGGGCGAACAATTCCGGCTCGTCCCCCGCCAGCAACAGGAACGGCGTTTCGCTGTAGGCCGTGCCGCGCAGGCGGTGCGACAGAAGCCAGTCCACCTGCGCCGTCGCGCGGCACAGGCTGTCGCCCAGGCCGCCATGGATCAGATGTCGGGGCGCGGCGGCGAAAACCTCGAGGTCGATGAATACCCCGGCGGCGCCCCGGGCGGGAAGGGATTTCTTGTGGCCGTGCGCGGTGATCGCGGCGCTGAGCGAGGTGTAGCCGTTCATCGACGGCGCCGTGGCGAACACGGCGTAGGGCTTGCCGTCCAGGTGGGCCGCGTATTTGCACAAATCGTTGATCGTGCCCGAGCCGACGGCGACCAGCGCGTCGGCACGCCCTGCGGCCGCGCGAATGCGCCCGACCGTTGCTTCGTCGGCGTGCGGGCGGTCGGGCAGGACGATCGCGTCAACTTCCGCGACCGAACCCAACGCCCGCTCCACGCGGGCGCCCAGCGCTGCGCGGGTGGCGGGGTCCGAGACCACGGCCAGGCGACGGCCGAGGCCCAGGGCGCCCACCAGTTCGGCCTCGCGTCCGTCCAGGCTGGGCGCGATCGCCACGGCGCGGAACGGCAGCGCGGCGGGCCGGCCCGTCGCCGGATCGGTCCACCGGCCGCCGACAAGATCGTCGATCAGCGCCATGGCCATCGCGACGCGCTTTCGCCCGCGCCGATGCGCGGACCGGGATCGACGGCAAGGCCGCTGGGCGCGCCGGCGAGGAAATTGGCCACGTTCTCGACCGCGCGCATCAGGCCGCGCACGGCCACCGCCGCGATGTTGCCGCCGTCATGCGGAGTCAGCACGACATTGGGCAGGGCGATGAGCGGGTCGTCCTGCGGCAGCGGCTCGGCGTGGAACACATCCAGCGCCGCCGCGGCGATGCGCTTGTCGCTGAGCGCGCCGATCAGGGCGGCGCGATCCACCAGCCCTGCCCGCGCCGTGTTGACCAGCACCGCGTCGCGCTTCATCAGGCCCAGGCGCCGCGCGTCGATCAGGCCCATCGTGCCGGGCCCGAGGCGCAGATGCAGGCTGACCACGTCGGCGCGGCCGAGCAGGTCGTCCAGCTCCGCCCAGGCGGCGCCCGCCCGCGCCGCGCGGCCGCCGTCGAGCCCGTGGCTCCAGGCCAGCACGTTCATGCCGATGGCGCGGGCGAGGGCGGCGGTGCGGCTGCCGATCGCGCCCAGGCCCACCACGCCCATGGTCAATCCGCGCGCGCCGCGAATCGGCGCCATATCCCAGCGCCCGGCGCGAATGGCGCGGTCCACCTCGCCAATGCGGCGCAGCGCGCATAGCGCGAGGGCGATCGCATGCTCGGCGACCTCGTCGGCGTCGTTGGCGACGAGATGCGCCACGGCCACGCCGCGCCGCCGGCACGCCTCCAGGTCGATGCCGTCCAGGCCCGTGCCGCAGCGCGAAATCAGCCGCAGGCGCGGGCACGCCGCCAGCACGGCGTCGGTCCATCCGATCTTCGTGTAGACGGCCACGGCCACGTCCGCGTCCTTCGCCCGCCGGATCAACTCGTCCGCGCCGGCCGCGGCGCTGTCGTACAGCGTCACCTCGCCCAGCGTGCGCAGCCGCGCCTCCGCCGCCGTGCCGCCGAAATAGCGCGGGAAATCGTCCGGCACCACGATGCACGCGGCCATCTATTTCTTTCCGGCGAACGGATTGTCGCCCTGGCGCGGATTGAGGCGGATCGGCGTGCCTGGCAGGTCGAAGTGGCGGCGCATCTCGTTGACCAGGTAGCGCCGGTAGTCGTCGGGCAGCGACGCGGCCTTGTTCAGGAACAGCACGAAACTGGGCGGCCGCGTGCCGGTCTGGGCGATGTAACGCGGCTTCAGGCGGCGCCCTTGCGACAGCGGCGGCGAATGCGCCTCGATCATCGCCTTGAGCCAGCGGTTCAGCGCCGAGGTGGCCAGGCGCTTGTTCCAGGCCGCGTGCGCGGCGAACGCGGCGTCGATCAGCGCGTCCAGGCGTTGGCGGTTGACCGCCGAGATCGTCACCACCGGCACGCCCTTGACCTGGGGCAGCGACAACTCGATCCGCCGCCGCAGGATTTTCATGGCTTCCGCGCGGTCCTCGACCAGGTCCCACTTGTTGACCGCCAGAACCAGGGCGCGGCCTTCCTCTTCCGCCAGACGCGCGATCTGCAGGTCCTGGCGTTCGAGCATCTCCAGCGCGTCGATCACCAGCACCACCACCTCGGCGAAGCGAACGGCGCGCAGCGTGTCGGCCACGGACAGGCGTTCCAGCTTACCCTCGACCTTGGCGCGCTTGCGCAGGCCCGCCGTGTCGATCAGGCGCACGAGTCGGCCCTTGTGCGACCATTCCACTGATATGGCGTCGCGCGTGATGCCGGCCTCGGGCCCGGTCAGCATGCGCTCGCGGCCGATCAGCGCGTTGATCAGCGTCGACTTGCCGACATTGGGGCGGCCGACGATCGCCAGCTTCAGCGGCCCGGGCCGGCCTGCCGGCTCCGGCGAGGCACCATCGACGCCGGCGAAGTGGCGCGCCACGGCGTCGCGCAGCTCGGCCATGCCCTCGCCGTGCTCGGCCGAGACCGCCACCGCCTCGCCCAGACCCAGGCCCCAGGCTTCGGCCAGGGCCGGCGCGGCGGATTCGGCGTGCTCGCATTTGTTGGCGACCAGCACCACCGGCTTTCCCAGCTTGCGCAGCCGCTTGGCGAAATGCCGGTCGGCCGGCGCTACGCCGGCGCGGGCATCGATCAGAAGCAGCAGCAGGTCGGCCGCGGCGGCGGCGCGCTCGCTGGCGGCGCTCATGCGCCCGGACAGGCTTTGCGGATCCGATTCCTCGAGCCCCGCCGTGTCGACAGCGGTGAACTCGATTTCGCCCAGCCGCGCCCGCGCCTCGCGGCGGTCGCGAGTCACGCCCGGGGCGTCGTCCACCAGCGCCAGACGCTTGCCGGCAAGGCGGTTGAACAGAGTGGACTTGCCGACATTGGGCCGGCCCAGGATGGCGACGGTGAAGGCCATGGACGGAAGCTTAGCGCAGCGCGACGACGCGCGCCTTGTTGGTCATGAAATAGAGCGTCTTGTCGGCGACGATGGGCGCGATCGACACGCCCTCGGGCAGGACCAGCTCGCCCAACAGGTCGCCGGTATAGGGCGATATGGAGATGGCGCGGCCCTGCGATCCCGCCACGATCAGCCGGTCGCTGACCAGCACCGGGCCGGTCCAGGTGACGGGATCCTTCTTCTTCTCTTCGTTCAGGAAGCGCGGCAACTGGCGGATCCATTTCACGCGCCCCGCGTCGCGCGTCAGGCAGAAGACGATATTGTCGGTGCTGAGCACGTAGATGTAGTTGCCGGCCACCCAGGGCGTCTCGACACCCGATATCTCGCGGTCCCAGGCGCGCGCGCCGGTGCGCAGGTCGATCGACACCATCGAGCCGGAATGGCTGATGGCGAACACCCGGCCGCGGTCGATCACCGGCTTGCCGCGAATGTCGGCCAGCGACGACAGGGCGTCGATGCGCCGGACGTTGGACAGCGTGTCCTGCCAAGCCGACTTGCCGTTCTCGATCCTGAGCGCGAACAGCTCGCCCGAGGAATAGGGGATCAGCACGATGCCCTGGCCGACGGCCGGACTGGCGCCGCCCAGAAGCCCCGCGGTCTCGCTGATGCCGGCATGGGTCCACAGCTTGGCGCCATCCTCGGCCGACAGCGCGTGCGCCTGATTGTCGATGGTAATGACGAACACGCGCCCGCCCGCCGCCGTGGGAGCCGAGCGCATCGGCCCCGGCATGTCGGTGCGCCACAGCACCTTGCCGTCCTCGGCCGACAGCGACAGCACCTGGGCGAAACCGGTGGTGATGAACAGCCGGCCGTCGGCATAGCCGATGCCGCCGCCAAAGGCGTCGCTGTCCTCGCTGTCGCGCATGACATTGGTCTGCCAGATCTGCCTGCCGGTGGCGGCGTCGATCGCAGTGACGCGCGAGGTGACGTCCATGGTGTAGAGCCGGCCGCCGACCGCGATCGGCTGCGCGGTCATGCGCGTATTGCCGCTGGCGCCGGCGCCCACGGTCACGTCCCAGCGGCGCTCCAGAGTTTCCCCCGAGGCCAAATGGTGCATGGCGTGCTCGGGATAGCCGCCGGCCTGCGGCCAGTCCGGGTTCGCCTGCGGCGGCGGCAGGCGCACCTCGACATCGGCCAGCCGCGGATCGGGTTCGAGGTCCTGGCGCAGCAGCAGCACGGGGATGCGTTCGCCCGGCAGCGGCGGCGGCCGGCGCCGGCCGAAGGAATCGCCGAAATAATCGGCCAGGCCGCAGCCGCCGAGCACAACAAGCGCCGCCAGCGCCGCCGCCGCCCGGCCGAGGGCCTTCCAGTCGCGTTTCCGATCGTCCTGCATCGCCCGCGCTCCGAGCGAACCGGGCCGTTCCTCAGCCACCGAGTATCGCCAGCATTTCGGTCGCGCGCGCGCGCAGGCTTTGCGGCGCGCTGAGATCGTCCGCCAGCTTGGTGTAGATTTCCTTGGCTTTGGCAGTGTCGCCCGCGCGCTTTGCCAGAAGCGCTTGCAGCTCCATCGCGGTATGGCGCCAGGGGTTCTTGTCCTGGGCCAGGGACGACAGGCGCTGGGTCAGTTGCGCCGGGTCGGCGCTGTCGATCGTGTTCTGCGCGATCAGCAGCACCGCCAGGTCGCGCAGCGCCTGCTCGACGCGCCCGTCGGCCGCGATCTCCTCGTACAGCATCACCGCGCCGGCGGCGTCGCCGGCCTTGGACAGAAGCGCCGCCTGCTGCAACCGGGCCAGCATGGCGTAGCCCGCGCCCGCGTCCTTGGCCAACCGGGCGAACGCGGCTTTGGCGGCGTCGGTCTCGCCGGTCTGCGCCTGTTCCATCGCCTTGATGAACACGTCGGCCTGGGCCTTGTTCTGCCGCTCGCGATACTCGCGCCAGCCCACGATGCCGGCGGTGCCCAGCACGATCAACGCCGCGGCCGCGGCCAGATAGTTGCCGTAGCGCTTCCACAGCTCGGTCAGCCGGTCGCGCCTTAGGTCTTCATCGATTTCTTGGAAGATGTCGGACACCGCATCCGCTCCTTGCGACGCGAGCGCCACCATAACGTCGCCCCCCGCCACTGGCAATTCCGGAAAGCGGCGGAACCCCTTGAACCGCCTTAATTTCGCCGCGATTTCCGGCGCTTCGCGCAAGACCCGGCCAGAGGCCAAGGGGCGACGTGGACGGCAACGCCGAGCCGCGAGTACCGGCCCTTGCGATTCGCTCCTGGACGGGGGCGGAGCCAAGGTCCGGGCGGGCATGGACAGGGGCCGTAACATTTGGAAGACTGGTTGCAACAAGTAAACGGCAGGGAGGCGGCGGCCCGCATGGGCGAAACGCTGAACATCGCCGAACACCGGCGCCGCTCGTCCTGGTGCAGCTTCAGCCGGGGCGAGCTAAAACGGATACTCAACCTCTACAGCCGGCGCGTCGCGAGCGGCGAATGGCGCGATTACGCCATCGACAACGACGAGCAGACGGCGGCGTTCTCGGTGTTCCGCCGCAGCTTCGAACGGCCGATTTTCACCATCACCAAGCGCCGCCAGCCGCGCGGCAGCGAAATCGGCTTCGTGCTGATGAGCCGCGGCCAACGCCTGGCCGAAAGCCGCTATATCGACGAGGTGGTCGAGCTCCTGGAACGCCGCCCACGCCCGGTGGTTTAGGCGTAGAGCCCATCAGCCGCCTTTTACCAATTCGCCGTGCCTGGCGCATGCCGGATCGAGCAGATCCAGCACCGCCGGCGCCAGCCCTGCGGGATCGGGCAGGGCTGCCGGATCCTCGCCGGGAAAAGCCTGGGCGCGCAGGCGCGAACGAAACGGGCCCGGATCAAACAGGTTGACCTTGACGTTCGTGTGCCCCACCTCGGCGGCATAGATGCGCGCCAGGGTTTCCAGCCCCGCCTTGGCCACGCCGTAGGCGCCCCAGTACGCCGGCGCTTCGCGCGCCGGGGCGGCGGTCACGAACACGGCGCGGCCGGCCTCGCTTAAGCGCAGCAGCGGATCGAGCGAGCGGATCAGCCGCCATTGTGCCGTGAGGTTGACGGCGATCGCCTGGTCCCAGTGCTTGGGATCGACATGGCCGAGCGGGCTCAGCGGGCCCAGCACCGCCGCGCCGGCATAAAGCGCGTCGAGCCGGCCGAAGCGCTGGTGCACGGCCTGTCCTAGAAGGTCGATGCGCGCGAAATCGGCAAGGTCGAACGGCGCCAGCACCGCCTTCTCGCCGCCGCCCCGGCGGATGCGATCGTCCACGGCTTCCAGCGCCCCTTGCGCGCGCGCAACCAATACCACGCGCGCGCCCTCGCGCGCCAGCGCCTCGGCCACGGCTGCGCCGAGGCCCCGCGACGCGCCGGCGACGACCGCGATCCGGCCCTCGAACCGGCGGACTGGCGATGGGGCCGCGCTCAAGTCATGCCGATTCGGACAACAGCGAAAGCTGCGGCTGCTCCGCGCCGTCGCGGTCGGTCAGCGGAATGGGATATTCGCCGGTGAAGCAGGCGTCGCAGAACTGCGGCCGGCGATGGTCGCGGCCGCGCAGGCCCATCGCCCGGTAAAGCCCGTCGATCGAGATGAAGGCCAGGCTGTCGACGCCGATCAGCCGCGCCATCTCCTCGACCGTGTGCTTCGAGGCCAACAGCTTTTCGCGCTCCGGCGTGTCGATGCCGTAGAAGCACGAGTCGGTCGTGGGCGGCGAGGAGATGCGCATATGCACCTGGGTGGCGCCCGCGGCGCGCACCATTTCGACGATCTTGGTCGAGGTAGTGCCGCGCACGATGGAATCGTCCACCAGCACCACGCGCTTGCCGGCGATGCGCGCGCGGTTGGTGTTGTGCTTAAGCCTCACGCCCAAGTGGCGTATGTGGTCGGTCGGCTCGATGAAGGTGCGGCCGACATAATGGTTGCGGATGATGCCCAGTTCGAACGGAATCCCCGCTTCCTGGGCATAGCCGATGGCCGCCGGCGTGCCGGAATCGGGCACCGGGATCACCAGGTCGGCATCAGCCGGAGACTCGCGCGCCAGCTCAGCGCCGATGCGCTTCCTGACCTCGTAGACATT
>JBQTIS010000128.1:0-6099 GCA_052387895.1 Rhodospirillales bacterium
CGTCGCAGCCCGCGCCCTTCAGCAGCGCCAGCGCCTCGGGGTCGTCGCGGAACTCGATGCCGATTTCCTGAAGGATGGTCTCGGCGTTGCCCTCGACGATTTGCAGGCCCTCTTCGTTCAGCACCTCGGTCAGCGGACTCCGGCGCAGGATCGCCGGCAGCTGCTTCGGCTTGGCGTGCTGGCGCAGATCGCGGCGCGCGGCGGCGCCCCCGGCGCGGGCGCGCCGGGCGGGGGACGGGGCGGGGGCGGCGGTGTCGGTCATGGCGGCCAATCTCACCGGTCAATCCTTAGGGGCCATCCTACATCCCTCTGGCCCCGGCGCGACAGGCCGGGCCGCGTTTGCGGCGGCGAGGCGGCCGATGGCGATTGACCCCAGCGGCTTGGAGGTGGAAAATCGGCCACGCAAACGGGAGGCAGCCCGATGAACCGGATTTCCATGTTCGGCGGTTTGGCCGCGCTGGTCCTGGCGAGCCAGGCCATGGTCGGTCAAGCGTGGGCCGCGCCGCAGCCCCTGGGGCTGGTGCTGACGATCGAGCCCGCGCCTCTGCACTGCGCGAAGGGCAAGTGCATGGCCGTGCTGGCGACGTTCTGCCTGCAGCAGGAGCGCCTGCCGCCCGGCCCGGGCGACGAATACCTCGCGGCCCCCGGCACGTCGGTGACGCTGACGATCGTGCGCGCGACGGGCGCGCGGGAAACCGTCGAGGCCGCGCAGCTGCTGCGCTTCGTCAGCTACACCGGATTCACGACCATCAGCGCCGAGATTCCGGCCGCGGCGCTGGGCCCGAATGTCGCCGCCGCCTCGGTCGAGGTCGGCCCGATGGCGACACTTCTGCCCGTGCCGCTGGTGGGCGACCTGAAGCCGCTGAGCCAGGACGAGATAGCGCTGGCGGTCGGCCCCTTGCGCCAGAAGGGCGAGGAGCTGTTCGACAAAGCCAATCCGCGCTCCGACGCCAACCGCATCATCGCCCGCGCCATCTCGGTGCTGCCGGAGAGCTGGCGCGAGGATGGCGCGGCGGCGCACGAACAGGCCTGGTCCGCCGCGCTGGCCGCGCCCAGCCGCGGCTTCACCCAAGGCGGCGTGGCGCTGGGGCGGCGGATGTTCGCCGCCTGCAAAAACACCGTGTCGCAAAGCCTGAAATGGGCGCTGCGCGGCTGCCTGGAGCGCCGGCTCGACGAGCAGCAGCGCGAGATCAACGGGGAATACTGGCAGCAGCCGGGAAGCTGAGCGTCCCCGCGCCTTCGCCGGCAGGGGCCCGGCCCTCGCGCGGCCGGGCCCTGTTCGTTCGCGGGACGCGCGCGCCCGCTTGCCTTTAACCATTCGATTCCCGATAATTAGCCGATAGGCCGGACGCGGGCCCGACGGGAAGGGGTTGGCGGTGAAAGCGGCTTGTTGGGGGAGCCCCGGCGCGCGTCCGCGCGCCGGTTTGAGGGGGTTCGCTTTCGCGGCGATGCTTTTGGCCGCGGGCTGCGCCACGCCGCCCGAGGACCCGGTCGCGCGCGCGGCGTTCGACGAGGCCGCCGATCCGCTCGAGCCGTTCAACCGCTTCATGTTCGACGCCAGCTTCGCGTTCGACGACGCGGTGTTCAAGCCGGTGGCCAAGGCCTATCGCGACGTGGTGCCCGAGCCGATGCGCGACGCGCTGCGCAACCTGCTGCGCAACCTGCGCTCGCCGCTGATCCTCGCCAACGACTTGCTGCAGGGCGAGCCGCGCCGCGCCGGGGTCACGCTGCAGCGTTTCCTGGTCAACTCGGCGATCGGCTTCGCCGGGCTGGTGGACGTGGCCGATCTGGCGATCGGCCTCAAGTTCCACGACGAGGATTTCGGCCAGACGCTCGCGGTATGGGGCGCGGGCGAGGGATTCTACCTGTTCCTGCCCGTCCTCGGGCCGTCCTCGGCGCGCGACCTCGGCGGACTGATCGTCGACGGCGTCGTCGACCCGGTGTCCCATGCCTTCGCCTATTACGACGTCGAGTACGGCCCGTTCGCGCGCGCGGTGCTGACGGCGCTGGACGCGCGCTCGCGCGCCATCGACTCGCTCGAGGACACCCAGAAAACCTCGATCGACTTCTACGCCGCGCTGCGCAGCCTGTACCGCCAAAAACGCGAGGACGAGATCTTGAACGGCCGCGAGCCGCCGGGCGGCCGCCGGGCGCCGACATTGGAAAGCCCGGCGGTCTCGGCCGCGGCGTCGGATTCATCCGCGCCACCGGGACCCACTCCGGCGACGGCGGCATCGGCGGCGCCGATGCCGGCTCCGTCCGCTTCGCCGCCGCCCGCCGCGCCGCTCGCGTGGACACGCGAGGGCGCCGGCGCCGCGCCGCCCTTCCCCGGCAGGTACGTGGACTGGTCGGCCTGGGAGCCGGACTTGGCGTTCAATCCGCCCGTGTTCGCACCCGCGCCGCCCGAGGCGTCCGTGCAACTGGCCGCGTATCGGCCCGCGGCCGCGCCGGCGCTGCCGCCGGCTCCGCTTCCCGTGCCTGGCGGCGCCGCGGGCGCGGCCGAGCCCGTCGCGGTCATCCTGTTCCGCAAAGGCTCGGCCGATCTCGACGCCAACAGCCGCGCCCTGCTGCGCCGGCTCGCCGCGGGCGCACGCGAGCGCGGCCAGTCGCTGCGCGTGGTCGGGCATGCCGACGAGCGCGTGGAGGGGCTGGACGATCTCGGCGCGCGGTTCTTCAACTTCGACATGTCCTGGGCGCGCGCCGCCGCCGCCGCCGAGGAGTTGGAGCGCGCCGGCCTGCCCCTTCAGCGCATCGTGATCGAAGCCATGGGCGAGACCGAGCCGTTGCGGCCAGCCCCAGGCGACGCCACCGGGGGCGACGCGCCGGGCAACCGCCGCGTCAGCGTCTATCTGCAATAGGAATCCGCATGCGCATCTCCGATTTCAAGGCCATGACGTTCGACGTCTACGGCACGCTGATCGACTGGGAGGCGGGGCTCTTGAACGAACTCGGCCCCTGGGCGCGAAAGCACGGTCTGATGCCGGCGGACGGCGCGATCCTGGAAGCCTTCGCGGCGGTGGAGTCGCCGGTGCAGCGGGAGCACCCGCGCATGGCGTACCGCGACGTACTGGCGGAAACCCATCGCCGGTTCGCCGCGACATGGGGCATCGCCGCCGACGAAGCCGCGGCCCTGGCGTTCGGCGCGTCGATCTCGCGCTGGCCGGCCTTCCCCGATTCGGCGGCCGCCCTGGGGTATCTGAAGGGCCATTTCACCCTGGCGGCGCTGTCGAACGTCGACGACGCCAGCATCGAGCCCAGCCTGGAAAAGCTGGGCCGGCCGTTCCATCACGTGTTCACGGCGCAGCAGATCGGCTCGTACAAGCCCGACAGGCGGAATTTCGAGTACGCCATCGCCAAGCTGGCGGCCCTGGGCATCGCCAAGAAGGACATCCTGCACGTGGCGCAGAGCCTTTATCACGACCACGTGCCGGCCCAGGCCCTGGGGATGACCAGCGCCTGGATCGACCGCAGGGCGGGCAAGCCGGGCGCGGGCGCCACCGCGCCGCTCGCTAACCCGCCCAAGGTGCAGTTCCGGTTCAAGACCATGGCGGCCCTGGCCGACCGGCACCGGGCCGAAGGCGGGAGGTGAGGGTCGGCGTGCCCGCCGAATGGTTAATTTTGTCCGCCATGGCGCGGCCTTGATTCATCCCGGCTGTTGCAGATCGGCACCAGCAGCGCCCCCCGGGCGAATCGGGGACCATTTCATAACCCATTGAAGGCATAGGCCTATCACCGCAACTGCTTGGGCTGTTGGAAACGCAGGGGCCGCGCCGGGCAACGGCCCTCGGTTGCAGCCATGCCATGAGCACAGGTAGTTTGGGCATGCCAGCGGGCACGATGCCACTGAAGGGGTTTCAGCGGTTTCGGATGGCCTGCCGGCGGCCGCGCGGGGGCGCGCGGCAACGGGCGCGTGGGGGGGCTTGTTGCACCAGCTCAAGGCGTTGATCTGCCGGCTGTTCCCGGACCGTCAAATCCTGGTCCGGGCGAACGATCAGGTCCGTTGCGTCACGCTGTCGCGCAACGTACAGCTGGCGGCGGCGGCCGGCGTGCTGGCCCTGTTCGGGTGGCTTGCGGTCGCCTCGGGCATGATTTTCGCGCTCAACCAATCGATCGAGGCGCGCGACGCGCGGCTCGACCGCCAGCGCATCGCCTACGACAAGCTGGTGGGCGACGTGGCGGTCTATCGCGGCCGCATGGCCCAGGTGACGAGCGCGCTGCGCGAACGCCAGGCCTCGCTGCTGGAGATGTTCGAGCCCGGCGCGGGCACGGCCGAGCCGTCGTCCGGCCGGACCGCGCGGCCGGAAGACGCGGCGGCGCGTGAGGCCGTGCAGCGGCATATGCGCCGGCTGGACGGCGAGCTCGACGCCATCACCGACCTCAGCGCCTCGCTCGAGCAGAACCTGGGCGACGTGCGCCGGCGCCTGAGCGCCGCGATCACCGAGCGCGACCAGGTGGCGGCGGCCCGCGCCGAGCTGTGGCAGCGCCTGCAGGACGCGCAACGGCGCGAGAAGGGCGAGACCGAACGCAACCTGACCCTGCGCCAGACCCTGACCGACACCGCGCAGCAGCTCGGCCGCACGGCCGAGGACCGCGACCGCGCCGGCGCCGAGCGCGACCTTTACCGCAAGCGCGTGGCCGAGCTCGAGCGCGGCATCGCCGACGCGCAGGAGCAGCAGCAGAACCTGGTCTACCGGCTGAGCGAGCGCGCCGCCGACAGCATTCAGGACGCCGAGCGCATCGTGGCGCTGACCGGCATCAAGCCGGAGTGGCTGATCGGCGCGGCGCGCCAGCCCGCCGCCAAGTCGCAAGGCGGCCCGTTCCTGCCGGTCGGGCGCAAGGACCCGGGGCAGGAGATGCAGTCGGCGATGGGGATGCTCGACCTGCAGCTCGACCGCTGGGAGGCGCTGCAAAGGGCGTTGCGCGCCATTCCGTTCGCGCCGCCGCTGGACAAATTCACCCAGACCAGCGGTTTCGGCACGCGGGTCGATCCGTTCACCCAGACGCAATCGATGCACCCGGGCCTCGACCTGTCGGCGCCGCGGCGCACGCAGGTCTACGCGCCGGCGCCGGGCGTCGTGCTGTTCGCCAGCCGCAAGGACCGCTACGGCAAGCTGGTCGAGATCGACCACGGCATGGGCATCGTCACGCGCTATGGACATCTGGACGAAATCATCGTGAAGCCGGGCCAGCGCGTCGGCTTCCGCGACAAGATCGGGCTGGTGGGTTCGACCGGCCGCACCTCGGGCGCGCATCTGCACTACGAGGTGACGGTGAAAGGCAAGCCGCTGGATCCGCAGCGTTTCGTCGAGGTCGGCAGGTACCTGTATAAGGAAGTCGACGCGCCGGCGGCCAAGACGGCGGCGGCGAAGAAGCCGGTCGCGAACCGTCCGGACGTAGCGCGCAAGTAGCCGGGCGCGGGGGGCGGCGGCTCGCCGCTCCGATGCGCGGGTACGGGCGGCCGCGCCGCAAAACGGCCGCGATGGGAGACATGGGCATGAGCATCAAGAGCATCTTCGGCGGAACGCCGTCCGGCGCGGCCGCCGGAGACAAGGGCTTGGCCGGGCCGGCGGCCAAGGCCGCTTCCGGCGCCGGCCGCAAGGGCGCCGCGCCGTCGATCATCAGCGCCGACCTGCAGATCGTCGGCGACATGTCGAGCTCGGGCGACCTGCAAGTCGACGGCGCGGTGCAGGGCGACATCCGCACCTCGGTGCTGACCATCGGCGAAAGCGCGCAGGTGCGCGGCGCGGTCTATGCCGACACGGTGCGGGTCTGCGGCAGCGTGATCGGCCAGATCGAGGCCAAGCGCGTGGAGCTGACGCGCACCGCGCGCGTCACCGGCGATATCCTGCACGAGGTTCTGTCGATCGAGTTGGGCGCCTATCTCGAGGGCAACTGCCGGCGGATCGACGATCAGGGCCGCGCGCGCGAAGGCGTGGTCAGCATCACCGACGCCGTGCCCAACCCGCTGGCGTCGAAAAAGGGCGGCGCGGCCTAGAGCAGTGTTTTGTCAGATGGAATCGCCTGCGTCGCGGCGTGGCGAGGCGATCCGCGAGGCGCGCCGCGAAGGGCGATGCCGTCGCATCGGCCGAGCGGCGCCAC
>JBQTIS010000129.1:0-4533 GCA_052387895.1 Rhodospirillales bacterium
GGCCGTCCAGCGCCTCGACGCACAGGCCCGAGGCGTCGGCCAACGCCGGGCAACCGCCGCCCGCGGCGGCGGCGCGGGCCTTCAGCTCGGCGTTGGCGGCGAAGCTGTCGCCGGTTTCCTCGGGCTCGGGCAGGCCCAGATCGCCGGCGCCGACGCAATCGAACCCGTGCGGCGCCAGAAGCTCCGCGATCTCCTTCAGCTTTCCCCGGTTGTGCGTGGCGACGACCAGCCGGCCGCGCGGCGCTTCAGCCACCGGCGACCGCCGCGCGCTGTCTGGCCAGACGCTCCAATATGCCCTTGCGCGCGAGCTCCATCAGCGCGTCGAATTGCTGCGGCGAGAACGGGGTCTTCTCGGCCGTGCCCTGCACCTCGACGATGCCGCCCCGGCCGGTCAGCACGAAATTGGCGTCGGCCTCGGCCGCGCTGTCCTCGGCGTAGTCGAGATCCAGCACCGGCACGCCCTGGTAGAGCCCGCAGGACACGGCGGCCACCTGGTCGACCAGCGGATCGCCTTTCACGGCGCCCGCTTTCCTCAGGTGCCGGATCGCCTGCGCCAGCGCCACGTAGGCGCCGGTGATGGACGCGGTGCGCGTGCCGCCGTCGGCCTGGATCACGTCGCAGTCGATCTTGACCTGCAGCTCGCCCAGGACCTTGGCGTCGACCACTGCGCGCAAGCTGCGGCCGATCAGCCGCTGGATTTCGAGCGTCCGGCCGGACTGCTTGCCGCGCGCGGCCTCGCGGTCGGTGCGCGTGCCGGTCGAGCGCGGCAGCATGCCGTACTCGGCCGTCACCCATCCCAGGCCCGAGTTGCGCATGAAGGGCGGCACCTTGTCCTCGACCGAGGCGGTGCACAGCACGTGCGTGTCGCCGAACCGGGCCATGCACGAGCCCTCGGCGTGCTTGCTGAAGCCGGGCTCGAGGACGATGGCGCGGAGCTGGTCGGGCGCGCGGCCGGACGGGCGCATGGAGGGTCTTTCGCTGTCGACGCCACGGGGTTGCGGCATTGGCCGGCCCGCCTTGACGGGCCTCATGTTGACGCACCGGCGGGCCGCGCCTACATAGCACAGCACCCCCCGGAAATCATCGCCGGGGGACGGAATATGGGCCCCGAGCAAGATGACCGGACCGATGATCGGCAAGCTGAACGACCGCTCGCGCGAGATCTTCCGCAAGGTCGTCGAGGCCTATGTGGACACCGGCGAGGCGGTGGGATCGCGCACGCTGTCGCGCCGGCTCGGCACGGGCCTGTCGCCCGCGACCATCCGCAACGTCATGGCCGATTTGGAGGAGTCCGGGCTGCTCTACGCCCCGCACACCTCGGCCGGACGCGTGCCGACCGAGGCGGGCTTAAGGCTGTTCGTGGACGGGCTGCTCGAGATCGGTAGCCTGTCGAAGGAGGAGCGCGAGAGCATCGACGGGCGCTGCGCCGCCGCGGGACGGTCGCTGTCGTCGGTGCTGGAAGAGGCGACCACCATGCTGTCGGGCCGGTCGCGCTGCGCGGGCCTCGTCGTGGCGCCGAAGCAGGATGCCGCGCTGAAGCACATCGAGTTCGTGCAGTTGGGCCCCGGCCGCGCCCTGGTGGTGCTGGTGAGCGAGAACGGGCTGGTCGAGAACCGCGTCATCGACGTGCCGCTGGGCCTGCCCGCGTCGAGCCTGGTGGAGGCCACCAACTACCTGTCGCAGCGGCTGGTCGGCCGCACCATCGACGAGGCGCGCAAGGCCATCAAGGCCGAGCTGGACCGGCACCGCGCGCAGCTGGACGAGCTGACCCGCAAGGTGGTCGAGGCGGGGCTGGCCACCTGGTCCGAGCCCGGCGGCTATCTTTTGGTGCGCGGCCAGGGGCAATTGCTGGCCGACGTGCAGCAGATGGCGGACCTCGAGCGCATCCGGGCGCTGTTCGCCATGCTGGAGACCAAGGACGCGATGGTGCGCCTTTTGGACGCGTCGGATAAGGCCGAGGGCGTGCAGATATTCATCGGCGCGGAGAACGAGCTGTTCGCGATGGCCGGCTGCTCGGTGATCATCGCCCCTTACGCCAACCGCGAGGAGAAGGTGGTGGGCGCTATCGGCGTGATTGGCCCCACGCGAATGAACTACGCCCGCATCATTCCGATGGTGGACTACACCGCGCGGGTGATCGGCCGCATCCTGGGCTGAGCTTTCATTGGCGCTTGGAACAAGACATGACCGAACCCGCCCGGCAGAACGACGAGCAGGAAAAGCCCGCGAACGGCGCGGCCGAACCTGCCGCGCCCGAGGCATCGGCGGCGCCCGAAGCCGCGCCCGCCGCGCCCGAAGCCGCGCCGGACCCGCTGGCCCAGAAGGACGCCGAGATCGCGCAGCTTAAGGACCAGTTGCTGCGCGCGCTGGCGGAGACCGAGAACACGCGCAAGCGCGCCGAGCGCGACCGCGACGATGCGGCCAAGTATGCGATCGGCAATTTCGCCCGCGACATGCTGGCGGTGGCCGACACCCTCATGCGGGCGCTTGATTCGGTTCCCGCGGACGCCAAAGCCGGCAACGCCGCGTTGGCGATTCTGCTGGAGGGCGTGGAGCTGACGGACCGGCAGTTGCAGAGCCTGTTCGAGAAGCACGGCATCCTGCGCCTGGCGCCGATGGACCAGCCGTTCGACCCCAACCTGCACCAGGCGATGTTCGAAGTGCCTGGCACCGGCAAGCCAAACGGCACGGTGGTGCAGGTGCTGCAGCCCGGATTCACCATCCACGGCCGCCTGCTGCGCCCCGCCCTGGTGGGCGTGGCCAAGGGCGACCCGAAGCCCGCTTAGGCTCCGGCTCGGGCCAGGAATTCCGCGCCGGGATCGTGCGCCGCCAGGGCGCGCTTGGCCCGCGCGCGGTCCTCGACCGCGTAGCAATAGACGCAGCCCTGGGCGCAACTGTCGTAGGCGCCGATGTCGCGGCTTTCGTGGCACAGGCAGCCGGGCCGGTTGCCGCTGACGCGCGCCTTGATCTCCCTCCCCGCGATTTCCGACAGGCGCGAGGCGTCGATGCAGCGCGCGGGCTCGACGCCGAGGGCCGGCTCGGTGCAGGCGGTGAGCCGCATGCCGTGGCCGGCCGCGATCGCCCCGAGCGCGCCGAAAAACCGCGCCAGGTCGCCGGGCGGCGGAACGGGCGCGAAGCCGTGCGCGCGGGCCGCGATGGCCAGGTTGCGCCGCGTCTTGCGGTAGTCGTCGGCCAGCGAGACCACCGCCTCGTCGGTCGCGCCGCGAAGGGCGCGCGCCAGCCCCGCGAAATTTTCCAGATGCCAATCCGCCGGCGTAAGGCTGGTGAACAGGATCGGATCGTAGCGCCACACCGCGCCGCGCGGGCCATAACGGCGCGCGAGAGATTTGAATTGCGCGACCGCGCGGGCGGCTTTCTGCACGCCTGCCTCCAGCGCGCGCGGATAGCCGGTGACGGTGAACTGCACGACGAACGGCAGCCCCAGCGCCCGCAATTCCCGCAGCGCCGGCGCGAATGGCCCGGGATTGCGGGTCCAGAACACGAAGCCGTCCACGTCGCCGGCTCTCAGCGACACCGTCGCGGGCTTGCCGCCGTACGGGTTGGCCACGCGGCAAAACCCCGCCTTGAGCCGGTTCAGGAACCAGGCCCCGTAATGGGCTGGAATATCGGTGCGGTAGCTGGCCGAAACGATCATCGCGGCGGCGGCGCCCCGGCCCGCCGCATGGCGCCGCGCGCCAGGAACTCGAACATGATGTAGCCGCCGACGCCGATGCCGATCAGGCACAGCCCCACCCATTCCATGACCGGCATGCCCAGCACCTCGCCCGGGACGCTCCAATGGGGCGCCCGGTAGTGGACGAACATGCCGGCGAGCGCGTCGGCGACGAACACGGCCTGGATCAGCCGGAACGGCTTGGCCCGGACGCGGGCGGCCTCGTCCGGCGCAGGGTCCAAGGGGTCGGGGCCGATCTGGCGGGCCATGCGGCCAGCATCCGCCGGGCCTCGCGGGCCTGTCAAACCGCCGCCGGGAAAAGAGCCGGGAAAGGCCGAGGAAATGCCGCGCCGGCCGCTTGCGGGGCCGGGGACGGGCACCTATATCTCCCCACGAACAGTTAGGTCTTTGGCCGCCTTCCGGCGCCCCGTGCCGGGCGGGGGGCCGGACGACCGGACGACAAAAGGACGCCAAAACAAAACCAGTCCGGGAAAACCCATTTTCGGGGATCGGGCCGGCGCCCGGAGCGGGCCGGGCTGCGTCCGCCGCGAAAGAAGAGGACCGACATGAGCAAAGTCATCGGCATCGACCTGGGCACCACGAACAGCTGCGTCGCGGTGATGGAGGGCAAGGACTGGCGCGTCATCGAGAACGCCGAGGGCGCCCGCACCACCCCCTCGCAGGTCGCGTTCACCGACTCGGGCGAGCGTCTGGTCGGCCAGGCGGCCAAGCGCCAGGCCGTCACCAACCCCGAGAACACGATCTTCTCCATCAAGCGCTTCATGGGACGCAAGTATTCCGAGGTGTCCGAAGAGGCGAAGATGGTCCCCTACACCGTGGTGGAAGCGCCCAACAGCGAC
>JBQTIS010000130.1:0-1712 GCA_052387895.1 Rhodospirillales bacterium
AACGCGAGGATGAATCCCCGGTCGCGATCCTCCAGCGCGTAGGTCACCAGCATCGCCGTCACCGCGAACAAGCCGAACGCCGATAGCGGGTCCATGGGGGTCTCCCAGGTTCGGCCGCCGCCGCCCCATCTTCGACATCCCTGGGGACGAGGCTGAAAACAATCGCCCGCATGCTGGCCTTGTCGAAGCATGAGGGCAAATGCACCGGCCATGCCTGCGCAGCGGTCGGACGCTCCTTGACGCCGACGACCCGATCATTACAATACTTATTCAAATGAACCTACGTTTGGTATCGAAGCGCAAAGTCCCGGTGCCGCGCCTGGGCGACGACGCGGCGGCCAGGCTCGCCGACATGTTCCGGCTGCTCGGCGACCCCAGCCGCCTGCGCATCCTGCTCGCTTGCATCGACGCGCCCGTGAGCGTCGGCGCGATCGCCGGACGCGCGGGCCTGTCGGTGTCGCTGGTCAGCCACCATCTGCGGCTGCTGCGCGCGGCGCGGCTGGTCAAGGCGCGGCGCGACGGCAAGCAGGTGTTCTACGACGGCGCCGACGAGCACGTGCGCCGCGTGATCGCCGACATGGTCACCCATGCCGGCGAGGCGCAGGCCGAGGACGAGGAGTGAGATGAGCGGCTGCGATTCCTGCCGCTGCGCGCCCGAGGCGGCGCGCGACGACGCCGGCTTCCGGCGCGTATTGTGGATCGCGCTCGCGGTCAACGCGGCGATGTTCCTGGCCGAGACCGGCTCCAGCATCGCCTCGGGCTCGGCGGCGCTGCTGGCCGACGCGCTCGACTTCTTCGCCGACGCGGCCACCTACGCCATCACGCTGTTCGCGCTCGCCCTGGGGCCTGCGCCCCGCGCGCGCGCGGCGCTGGTCAAGGGCCTCAGCCTCGGCGCGATGGGGCTGTGGGTCGCGGCCGTGATCGCCTACAAGATCGCGACCGGCGTTCCGCCCGAACCCATGATCATGGGGCCGGTGGCGGTGCTGGCGTTCGCCGCCAACGCCTCGGTCGCGGTCATGCTCTACCGCCACCGCATGGGCGACGCCAACCGCGAATCGGTGTGGCTGTGCAGCCGCAACGACGCGATCGGCAACCTCGCGGTGCTGCTGGCGGCCAGCGGCGTGTTCGTCACCGGCGGCTGGTGGCCCGACGTCCTGGTCGCGGGCGCGATGGCGGCCTTGAGCCTCACCGCCGCCGTCCGCATCGTCCGCCGCTCGCTGGCCGAGCTTGGCCAGGCGCGGGCCGCGGTTGCGGCCGCGGCCGGATAGAAGGCTACTTCTTTTTCCACTCCGGGCCCTGGCGCGGGTCGTCGCGCCGCCCCTTGGCCCAGCCCTCGACCAGCTTGTTGAGCTCCGGGTCGGGCGGATCGGGCAGCATCACCTTCAGCGTGACGTACTGGTCGCCCCTGGCGCCCGCCTTGCCGTGCGGCGCCCCGCGGCCCTTGAGCCTCAGCTTGGTGCCGGTGTTGGCGTTTTTCGGCAGCTTCACCGCGACCCGCCCGTCGATCGTCGGCACCTCGATGCTGGCGCCCGCGAGCGCCTCGTGCAGCGCGACCGGCGCCTCGATGTGGATGTCGGCGCCCTCGCGCCGGAACAGGGGGTGCGGCGCCACCGTCACCTGGATCAGCGCGTCGCCGGCGGGACCGCCGCCGGCGCCCTCCATGCCCTTGCCCTTGAGGCGCAGCGTCTGGCCGGTTTCGGTGCCCGGCGGGA
>JBQTIS010000131.1:0-1945 GCA_052387895.1 Rhodospirillales bacterium
CGGGCCTGGCCGGCGACCTGAAGGCCGCGGGCGTCGAGCTGCTCTATGCCTGCGGGCCCGCGATGCGCCGGCTCTACGACGCGCTGCCGGCCAAGCCGCGCGGCGCGCACGCCGCCAATTCGGCCGAGCTCGCCCCGCGCGTCGTCGGCGCGGTGCGCGCGGGCGACGTGGTGCTGGTCAAGGGCTCGCTCGGCAGCAGAATGGCGCTGATCGTCGCCGCGCTGCTCGCGCTCTCCGACTCGCCGCCGCAAGCGGCCAACGGGAACTAGGAGGGCGGGCGATGCTGTATCACCTGCTGTTCCCGCTGTCCGACGCGTTCGGCCCCTTGAACGTGTTCCGCTACATCACCTTCCGCAGCGGCGGGGCGGTGATCACGGCCTGGCTGGTCGCGTTCCTGATGGGCCCGGCGGTGATCCAATGGCTCAAATCCCTGCAGCCCGCCGGCCAGCCGATCCGCGACGACATTCCCGAGACGCACCTCTTGAAGCGCGGCACGCCGACCTTGGGCGGGTTCCTTCTGCTGATCGCGATCCTGATCAGCACGCTGCTGTGGGCGGATTTGACCAACGGGTTCGTGTGGGTGGCGCTGATGGTGACGCTGGGCTTCGGCGCGGTCGGCTTCGCCGACGACTTCCTCAAGGTCTCGCGCCGCAACCCCAAGGGCCTGCCCGGCCGGCTCAAGCTCCTGGGCCTGTGCCTGATCGGCTTCGTCGCCGCGCTGTGGTTCGTGTACCTGACCCGCGCGCCGCTGGCCACCGGCGTGGCGGTGCCGGTGTTCAAGAACGCGCTGATCCCGCTCGGCTACGCCTTCGTTCCGTTCGCCATGCTGGTGATGGTGGGGGCGTCGAACGCCGTCAACCTGACCGACGGGCTGGACGGGCTGGCGATCGTGCCGGTCATGGTCGCGGCGGCCTGCTTCGCGCTGATCGCCTATCTGGTCGGCAACGCGGTGTTCGCCAACTACCTTCAGGTGCGCCACGTGCCGGGCACCGGCGAGATGGCGGTGTTCTGCGCCGCGATGATCGGCGCGGGCCTGGGCTTCCTTTGGTACAACGCGCATCCCGCCGAGGTGTTCATGGGCGACACCGGCTCGCTCGCCATGGGCGGGGCGCTCGGCGCCGTTTCGGTCGCCACCAAGCACGAGCTGGTGCTGGCGATCGTCGGCGGCCTGTTCGTGGTCGAGGCGCTGTCGGTGATGATCCAGGTGTTCTGGTTCAAGCGCACCGGCAAGCGCATCTTCCTAATGGCGCCGATCCACCACCACTTCCAGAAGAAGGGGTGGCACGAGCAGCAGATCGTGATCCGCTTCTGGATCATCTCGGTGATCCTGGCCCTCGCGGGCCTCAGCACGCTGAAGCTGAGGTGAGCGCGATGATCGAATGCTTCTATATGGAGGGGCTTCCGGTCGCGGTCATGGGCCTGGGCAAGTCGGGCCTGGCGGCCGCCAAGGCGCTCGCCGCCAGCCGGGCCGAGGTCTGGGCCTGGGACGACGACGCGGCCAAGCGCGACCAGGCCAGGGCGGCTGGCGTGAACCTGGTCGATCTTGCGTCCTGCGACTGGTCGCAGCTGACCACGCTGGTGCTGAGCCCGGGCATCCCGCACGCCCACCCCAAGCCCCACCCCGTGGCGGCCAAGGCCAAGGCGCACGAGGTCGAGATCGTCGGCGACATCGAGCTTCTGGCGCGCGCGCAGCGCGAGGCCGGCTTCATCGGCGTCACCGGCACCAACGGCAAGTCCACCACCACGGCGCTGATCGGCCACGTGCTGCGCACGGCCGGGCGCGAGGCGCAGGTGGGCGGCAACCTGGGCACGCCCGCGCTCGCGCTCGACCCGCTCGAGGAAGGCGGCTTCTTCGTGCTCGAGATGTCGTCCTACCAGATCGAGCTGACCGTCTCGCTCACCTTCGACGTGGCGGTCCTGCTCAACGTCACGCCCGACCATCTCG
>JBQTIS010000132.1:0-17019 GCA_052387895.1 Rhodospirillales bacterium
GCGGCCGAAGCTTGCTAACATCCGGGCAATGCCGGGGCCGCCTTCCGCGCGGCTCCCAACAACGGAGGTTCCCACCGATGAAAGTGTTTACCCGCATCGCGCTGTCGGCCGCGCTGATCGCCGCCGGGGTGCTGCCCGCCCTGGCCCAAACCAAAGTCGCAATCGGCATCAGCGGCTGGACCGGCTTCGCACCGATCTCACTGGCGCTGGACGCCGGCATCTACAAGAAGAACGGCATCGACGCGACCGTGAAATTCATCCCGCAGAAGGATCGGCATCTGGCCATCGCCTCGGGCGACATCCAGTGCGCTGCGACCACGGTCGAGACCTGGATCGTGTGGAACGCCAACGGCGTGGCCACCACCCAGGTGCACCAGCTCGACAAGAGCTATGGCGCGGACGGCATGGCGGTGCGCAACAACATCGCCTCGATCAAAGATTTGAAGGGCAAGACCGTGGCGGCCTCGGCGCCCGGCACCGCGCCCTATTTCACCCTCGCCTGGTTCCTGAAAAAGAACGGGCTGACGGTGAAGGACGTGACCATCGTGAACATGGAGCCGGGCCCCGCGGCCCAGGCTTTCGTCGCCGGCCAGAACGACGCGGCCATGACCTACGAGCCCTATCTCTCCACCGTGCGCGCCGCGCCGCAATCCGGCAAGATCATCGCTACTACGCTGGACTACCCGATGGTGATGGACACGTTCGGCTGCACGCCCAAGTTCATCGCCGCCAACAAGCCGGTCGTGGCCAAGCTGGTCGCGAGCTACTTCTCGGCGCTCGACATGATCAAGGCCGAGCCGGCCAAGTCGTACGAGATCATGGGCAAGCCGGTGAAGCAGACGGGCGAGCAGTTCGCCAAGTCGGCGGCGTATCTGCGCTGGCAGGACCAGTACGGCAACAAGAAGTTCTTCGATGGCGAGCTGCAGGCGTTTTCCAAGGAAGCCGCAGGCCTTCTGCTGGAACTCGGCCTGATCAAGCAGGCGCCGGACCTGAACAAGATCATCGATGCCAGTTTCGTGAACTGAAGTCCGCGCCGGGCGGGACGCGGCAAGCCACGCATCCCGTCCGGCGGATCGCCCGATGAAGCCGCTGAAGCCGATCGGGCCGGGCGCCAAGACCGGACTGGGCATAGCGTTTTTCGTACTGTTCGTGGCCGGCTGGGCCTGGGCCACGTTCGGCGGCTTCGTCTCGCCCATATTCCTCGCCGACCCGATCAGGATGCTGGAAGAGGGCTGGAACCTGCTCTATCGGTTCGGCTTCCTTCACGACATCGGCATGACGGTCTGGCGCGTGTTCGGCGGGTTCGTGCTGGCCGCCGTCGTCGCCCTGCCGCTGGGCGTGGCGATGGGCGCCTACAAGCCGATCGAGGCGTTCTTCGAGCCGTTCGTGTCGTTCGCGCGCTATCTGCCGGCCTCGGCCTTCATTCCGCTTCTGATCCTGTGGGCCGGCATCGGCGAGACGCAGAAGCTGTTGGTGATCTTCATCGGCGCGGTGTTCCAGCTCGTGCTGATGGTGGCGGTCACCGTGGGCGGCACGCGGCGCGACCTGGTCGAGGCCGCCTACACGCTGGGCGCGCGCGACTGGGGCATCGTCAGGCGCGTGCTGTTGCCCCATGCCGCGCCCGACATCGCTGAGATCCTGCGGCTGGTCCTGGGCTGGGCTTGGACCTACGTGATCGTGGCCGAGCTGATCGGCTCGTCCTCGGGCATCGGCCATATGATCACCGACAGCCAGGCCCTGCTAAACACCGGGCAGATCATCTTCGGCATCATCGTCATCGGCGTGATCGGCCTGATCTCGGACTTCCTGTTCAAGGCGCTGAACCAGCGCCTGTTCCCGTGGCGGCTGGCGTGAGCGCGGCGCTGGAGATCGGCGGCGTGGGCCGAATTTTCCCAGGTGTGCGCGGCGGCCCGCCGACCGAGGCGCTGACGCCCATCGCGCTCGACGTGCAGGAGAACGATTTCATCTCGGTCCTTGGCCCATCGGGCTGCGGCAAGTCGACCCTGCTGCGTATCGTCGCGGGGCTCGATCAACCGTCCTCGGGCCGCGTCAAGCTGGACGGCGCGGCGATCCGGGGCCCGGGGCCGGACCGCGGCATGGTGTTCCAGTCCTACACGCTGTTTCCCTGGCTGACGGTCAAGCAGAATATCTGCTTTGGCCTGCGAGAAAAGGGCGTGCCGCAGGCCCGGCAGGATGAGATCGCCGCGAAATGGATCGACCGCGTGGGATTGACGGGATTCGAGGGGCATCTGCCTCGCATGCTGTCGGGCGGCATGCAGCAGCGCACGGCGATCGCCCGCGCGCTGGCGAACGACCCGAAGATCCTGCTGCTGGACGAACCGTTCGGGGCGCTCGACAACCAGACTCGCGGCTTGATGCAGGAAATGCTGCTGGCGATCTGGGAGACCGAGCGCAAGACTGTGTTGTTCGTGACGCACGACATCGAGGAAGCCGTGTTCATGGCCAATCGCGTGGTGGTGATGTCAGCGCGGCCCGGGCGGATCAAGTGCGACGTCGCGGTCGATCTGCCGCATCCGCGCCACTACACGCTGAAATCCGCGCCCGAATTCCAGGCCTATCGCGCGCGGCTGACCGAGGAAATTCGGGTCGAGGCGCTGCGCGCGCGCTGACAGGCGGCTTCAGCGCCGCGGTAGTTCCTTCGGGTCGGCGTCGAGCCGCGCCACCCAGCCCGCGAGGTTCGGCCGGGCCGGCGGATAGATGTCCATCACCAGCGGATCGTGGCCCGGCACGACATGAGCCTTGGACGCGGCCAAAGCCTCCAGCTTGTCGTAGCCCTCCAACACGCCTTCAACGTTGTGGACGATGGGAAATACGCGCCGGTCCAGAAAATGCGCGTAGAAATGCGTGGTGTCCGAGGCCAGCACCACCCAGCCGCGCCGCGTCAGTGCCCGCACGACCTGGATGCCCTTGGTATGGCCGCCGATATGGTGCACCGAAACGCCGGGCGCCAGTTCCGCCGCGCCGTCGTGAAATGAGACCCGCCCCTCGAACAGCCGCCGCACCATCGCCTGCACGTCCGAGCATTCGAAGGCCTGGCGCATCGCCGCGTGGCACATGCAGCGCCCAGTGGCAAAGTCCATCTCACGGTCCTGCAGATGATAGCGCGCGCCGGGGAACAGCCCGTCGTTGCCGGCATGGTCGTAATGCAGATGGGTGACGATCACGTCCTTGACCGAAGCCGGCTCGATGCCCAGCGCCTTCAAACCCTCGCCCAAGGGCTGGGTGATGTTGCGGTTGCGCCGCGCGGCCCAGGCCGCGTCGCAACCGGTATCGACGATGAACGTGTGTTTTGCGCCAACCACGGCCCAGACGTAGTAGTTCAGCGGCATGGGCGCGTCGTGCGGATCGCCGCCGAGGAAGTTCTCGGCCCGCCGCCGCCCGTGATGCCCGTACTTGATTGCGTAAATCTCGTAGGCGTTTTCACTCATATGTCAGTTCCCCTGGGATCCGCCGTGTATCTCCACCCCAGCCCATTCCTCGACCACGCGCGCGATCGAGGTAAAATCCGATTCGGCCCCGAACCTCGCCTGGGTGATCGCCAACATCTCGCGCACCGCCGCGCCCACCACCATCGGCACGCCCAGGGCCTCGGCCTCGTCGATGCACAGCCGCACGTCCTTGTAGGAAAGCCCGGTGGCGAAGCCCGCGCCAAATGTTCGCGGCAGCACGTCGCGCGGGAACTTGGTCTCGGTCGCGGTGTTGCGGCCGGTGCCGGCGTTGATGATGTCGAGCATGACTCGCGGGTCGAGCCCCGATTTGACGCCCATGACGATGGCCTCGCTGGTGACCGCCATGGCCGCGGCCGACAGCAGGTTGTTCGCCAGCTTGGCGGTCTGGGCCATGCCCGGCCTTTCGCCGGCGAAAAAAACGCGACCGAACGCTTTCAGTATCGGCTCTACCTCCGCCAGTGTATCCTTGTTGCAAGCCACCATCACCGCCAGCGTGCCGGCCCTGGCGCCGGCCACGCCACCGCTGACCGGCGCATCCACCCAGGCGATGCCACGCGGCGCCAAAGCACGGGCCAGCTCGGCCGCCACGCGCGGCCCGGTGGTGCTGAGATCGACGATCCTACGCACCGCGCCGCCGGTGGCGACGCCGCGCTCGCCTAGCGTCACGGCGCGCACCACGTCGGGCGTCGGCAGGCTTGCCAGCACCGTGGACGCGCTCGCGCCCAGCTCGGCCGCCGACGCGCACGGCTTGGCTCCGCGCCCGGCCAGCGCCCGCATCGCCGCCGCGTCGGTGTCGAAGATGCGAAGCGCGTATCCCGCGTCGATCAGGCGGCCGGCCATCGGGCCGCCCATGCGCCCAACGCCGACGAATCCAAGAACCTGGCCGGCCATGTCCATCCCCCTGCGTCGCCGCGCCGTTTCGGCGTCGTTCGCCGGCGGGGATAGTATCATGCCGTCGGCAGTTTGAGTTTGCCCAGCGAAGCGGTCAGACTCGGAAAACAAGAAAGGTACGCGGCCCGCCATGCCCCATGTGACCACCGACGACAAGCAGCGGCTCTACTATGAAGAGGCGGGCAGCGGCTTTCCCGTCGTATTCGTGCATGAGTTCGCGGGGGATTGCCGCAGTTGGGAACCACAGATTCGTTATTTCTTGCGCCACTATCGCTGCGTGGCGTTCAACGCGCGCGGCTATCCGCCGTCGGCCGTGCCGAAGGACGTCGCCGGCTATTCGCAAGGCCGCGCGGTCGAGGACATCGTTTCGGTCTGCGGCGCGCTCGGCATCGCCAAGGCGCATGTCGTGGGTCTGTCGATGGGCGGCTTCGCGACGCTGCATTTCGCGATGCGCCGGCCCGACCTGGTGCGCTCGGCCGTGATCGCGGGCTGCGGCTACGGCGCCGAGCCCGAGCGGCAGGCGACGTTCCGCCGCGACTGCGAAGCCGCAGCCCGGCGCTTCGAGGAATTGGGCAGCGCCAAGGCCGCCGCGGCCTATGCCGACGTGCCGGCGCGCTGGCCCCTGCGCGATAAGGACCCGCGCGGTTGGGCCGAGTTCTGCGCGCGGCTGGCCGAGCACGACGCGCTGGGCGCGGCCAACACGCTGCGCGGGGTGCAGACGCGCCGCCCGTCGCTATGGGACCTAGTCGAGGACCTGCGCCGGATGCGCGTGCCGGCGCTGATCGTCAACGGCGATGCGGACGAGCAATGCCTCTTGCCCGGCCTCTTGATGCGCCGCGAGATACCGGGCGCGGCCCTGCTCGTGCTGCCGCGCACCGGCCACGCCATCAACCTGGAAGAGCCCGAGGCCTTCAACCGGGCGCTGACCGAGTTCTTCCTGGCGGTCGAGCAGGCGCGGTGGAATGCCAGTCGCGGCGCGTAGGCGCGCGGGCGAGGCTCAGTCCTTGACGCCCAGCTCCGGGCGATAGCGGGATGTCGCTTGGCGCCAGGCCCGCGCCAGGGAGGGCGCCGCAAGGCCCGCGGCGGTGATCAAGAACAGCGCCACGACCACCGGCCGGGTTAGAAACATCGGCCAGTCGTGGTCGAAGATCAGCAACGATTGCTTCAGCGTCTCCTCGCACAGCTTGCCCAGCACCAGCCCCATGATCATCGGCGCCGGCGAGAAGCCGAAGCGGCGGAACAGGAACCCGACCACGCCGAAGATCAGCACCACCCAGATATCCGCGACCGACTGGTTGGGCGCGTAGGCGCCGACCACCGACAGCACGAACACCGCCGGCCACAGGAACGCCGGCGGTATCAGCGCCAGCCGCGCGAACAGCTTGGCCGCGCCCAAGCCCAGCACCAGGTAGAGGATGTTCGCCGCCAACATCGACGCGAATACCGTGTACAGCAGGGCCGGCTGCTCGTTGAACAGATGCGGTCCCGGCCGCACGCCCTGAACGATCAGCCCGGCCAGGATGATGGCCGTGGTGGTGCTGCCGGGGATCCCCAGCGCCAGGGTCGGCACCATCGCGCCGCCGACCGCGGCGTTGTTGGCGGCCTCAGGTCCCGCCACGCCCTCGATCGCGCCCTTGCCGAACTCGTGCTTGTATTTCGACCAGCGCTTGGTTTCGTTGTAGCAGATCATCGCCGCCGTCGTGGCGCCGAGGGCCGGCAGCACGCCGATGAAGGTGCCGATGCCGGTGGAAAGCGCGATCGCCTTGGCGCATTTGCGGAAATCGGCCAAGCTCGGCAGCTTCACCGTGGTCAGCTTGAAATATTCCGTCACGCCGCCGCGGCGCGTGGCCTGCTCCAGAAGTTCGGCGACCGCGAACAGGCCGATCAGCACGGGAATGAACTCGACTCCGTCGGACAGCGAATAGACGCCGAAGGTGAACCGTTCTACCCCCGTGGTCAGATCCAGCCCTACCGTCGCCAGCAGCACGCCCAGGCAGGCCGAGATCAGGTTCTTGACCTGCGAATCGCCGCCGATCGCCGCCACCATCGACAGCCCGAACACGGTCAGCGCGAAATACTCGGGCGGCCCGAAATTGTAGGCCACGCGCGCCAGCAGCGGCGCCGCCACGATCAGCACGAACACGCTGGAAATGCCGCCGATGGCGCTGGCGATCGCCGACATGCCCAGCGCGCGTCCCGCCTCGCCGCGCGCCGCCATAGGATAGCCGTCGAACGCCGTGGCGCAGGCCGACGGATCGCCGGGTGTGTTGATCAGGATCGCAGTGATCGAGCCGCCGAAATTGGCCGCGCAATAGATCGAGCCCAGGAACGCGATCGCCTGCACCGGCGACATCATCACCGTCAGCGGCAGCAGCAGCGCCGTCGTCGTGCTGCCCGAAATTCCGGGCAGGGCGCCGACAACGATGCCCAGCAGCGTTCCCACGACCACCAATCCCATGATCTTGGGGTCTGACAGAATCGCCATGCCGGCCAGAAACGCGTCCACCCGGCGCCCCTTAAGGCCAGATCGCCATGCCGAGCATGCCACGGGGAAACGTCCCGCCCAGGAACCGCACGAACAGCAGGTAAAGCGCGGCGACGAGCCCGGCCGCGCTCAAGCCCAGCTTCCACAAGCTACGCTCGCCCCACAACCATCCCAGCCCGACCAAAAGCGCCAGGCTGCTCGGCCACATGCCGATCAGCTCGATCGCTCCCATGAATCCCAGCAGCACGCCGCCGGTCAGCCACGCTTGGCGCGGCAGGGGCGCGAGCCTGGCCATCGGCGGCGACCCGATGCCCAGCGCCAGCAACACCGCCAGCACGGCCAGGGTCGCCAACACCAGGCGCGGAAACAGTTCCGCGCCCAGGCCGCTCATCAGCGCCGCCGGAACTTCGTCGAAGCGATAGGTCAGCGCATAAACGCCGGCCGCGAAGGCCAGTACGACAAGCGCGACGGTGCGGTCGATCCCGCCGCGCGCGGGCCGTCCCGCGGCAGCGGGATCGGGCAGGGACACGGAATGACGCTCCGGGCTACTTGGTCAGACCAAGCGCCTTGAGCGCGTCCGCGCCCTCCTTGTTGAAGGCATCGAGCTGCGCTTGCCACCCGGCGCGGCCGACCACGCTGTCGGGCGACTGGCCCGAGGTTTCTATGTAGCTAGCGTACATCTGGCCCTTCATCGCCTTGATCAGGCCGTCCTCGAGGATCTTCAGCCGGTCGTCCGGCACGCCCTTCAGCGTCACGAACCCGCGCACGGTCGAGTAGTTGGCGTCGATACCCAAATCCTTCGAGCACGGCACGTTGGGCAGCGGCCCCAGGCGCTTGGGCGCGAGCGTCAAAAGCGCCCGCACGTCGCCCGACTTGATCTGCGATTCGGCCTCAGAATAGTTCAGCATGCCTACATCGACGTTGCCGCCGACTAGATTGATGACGATGTCGCCGCCGCCGCGGAACGGCACCATGGTGGGCTGCATCATCCCCGCCTTCTTGGCGAAGCCCAGGACCGCAAGATGATCCACGCCGCCCAGTTGCGTGCCGCCGAACTTCAGCGCCTTGGCCTTGCCGGCGGCCAGCAGTTCTTGCGCCGTCTTGAAGGGGCTGTTCTTGCCGACCATCAGCAGCTGCGGGTCGTCGGTGGCGCGCGCCAGGGCCACGATCTCCTCGTACTTCACCGGCGCCTTGCCTTGCAGGATGGTGAGCAGATGCGTCTGCGTGATCAGCATGATGGTGTAGCCGTCGCGCGGCCGGCTCGCGGCATAGGCCAGCGCCGCAGCTCCACTGCCGCCCACCTTGTTCACCACCGCGAATTCGGTCTTGAAGGCACCGGGCGCGTGCACCATCATCATGCGCGCGGTGATGTCGGTGCCGCCGCCGACGCCGGCATGCGTCACCACCTCGATGGTCTTTTCGGGAAATTTCTCCTGCGCGCGGACCGGCGTCCAGGCCAGCCCCGCGGCCGCGGCGGCGCCGGCGGCGAACGCGCGGCGCGTCATCGAGCATGCCGGCAAATGCGTCTTGTGCCTGATCGTCATCGTCTCTTCCCTCCCGCGATTTATCGTTCCCGCCGCCTTGGGCGAAGCGTTATCTGGCCGGCAGACGGGGGCCGTTGTCAACGGTTCTCAGCGCGTTCAAAGGCTGCTATGGGTTGGGCCGGCTTGGTCCGATCGGGGATTCTCCACAATGCCGTTCCGTCCCGCGTCGCAGGCGCTCAAGCGCTTCACCGTGCTCGACCTGACGCGCGTGCGTGCCGGCCCCACGGCGACGCGACAGCTGGCGGATTGGGGCGCCAACGTCATCAAGATCGAAATGCCCGAAGGCATGGAGGTCGGCGACGCGCCGGGCGGGCCGCGCCACGGCTCGGACTTTCAGAACCTGCAGCGCAACAAACGCGGCATGACGCTAAATCTGAAGTCGCCCGAAGGGGTGGCGGTGCTGAAACGCATGGCAGAGCGCGCCGACGTGCTGGTCGAGAATTTCCGCCCCGACGTGAAGACCCGCCTGGGCATCGACTACGAGGCGCTGAAGCGGGTCAACCCGCGCCTGGTCTATGGCAGCGTCTCCGGTTTCGGCCAGGACGGGCCCGACCGCGAGCGGCCGGGCTTCGACCAGCTCGCCCAGGGCATGGGCGGTCTGATGTGGATCACCGGACTGCCCGGCCAGGGCCCGGTGCGTGTTGGCATTCCCGTCGCCGATCTGACCGCGGGCATCTTCTGCGCCTACGGCATCGCCGTGGCGCTGTTGGAGCGCGAAGTCTCGGGCCAGGGCCAGTGGGTGCATACCTCGCTGTTGCAGGCGCAGATGTTCATGCTCGACTTCCAGGCCGCGCGCTGGCTGATGGACGGCGAAGTGCCGAAGCAGGCGGGCAACAACCATCCGACCTCGATTCCCACCGGGGTGTTCAAGACCAGGGACGGGCACATCAACGTCGCCGTCACCGGCCGCAAGATCTGGGAGCGGTTCTGCATGGCGATCGGCGCCGAGGACCTGATGGTCCACAAGGACTACGCCAGCGCCGCCGAACGGTCGAAAAACCGCGACGCGCTCAACGCCGAGCTCGACCGCCGCCTGCAATCCGCCGACGGCGCCCAATGGATCGACCGGCTGAACGCCGCGGGGGTGCCGTGCGGTCCGATCTACAGGATGGACGAAGTGTTCGCCGACCCGCAGGTGCGGCACTTGAAGCCCTACGACGAGCTCGATTCGTCGGTGCATGGCCCCAAGACCAAGTTTCTGGCCCAGCCCGTGCGGCTGACGCGCACGCCCAGCAAAGCCGCACTGCCGCCGCCCGGGATTGGCCAGCATACCGACGAGATTCTCAAGGAATTCGGATTCGACGCCGCCGCGGTCGCGGACTTGCGCGCGCGCGGCGTGGTGTGAGCTTCAAGGAGATATGCCGATGTCGACCGACAAAATGATAGCCCGCAGGGAAGGCAACACGGGCTGGATGATCTTCAACAATCCCGAGCGACACAACGCCGTGTCGCTGGAGATGTGGCTGGCGGCCGAGAAAATCCTGGCCGAATTCGAGCGCGATCCCGCGGTGCGCGTGATCGTGCTGACCGGCGCCGGCGGCAAGGCGTTCGTTTCGGGCGCCGACATCTCGAAATTCGAGAGCGAGCGCGCATCGGAGCGGGCGGTGACGGAATACAACGCCACCACCGACCGGCTCTATGCCGCGCTGCACGCCCTGGCGAAGCCGACCATCGCCATGATTCGCGGCTATTGTATCGGCGGCGGCGTGGCGCTGGCGGTGTGTTGCGACATCCGCATCTGCGGCGAGGGCTCGCGCTTCGCTATCCCCGCCGCCAAGCTGGGCCTGGGCTATCGCCTGGCCGGATTGCGGCGGCTGATCGAGGTGGTGGGCCCGTCCTTCGCCAAAGAAATCTTCTTCACCGCGCGCCAGTTCACCGCAGCCGAGGCGGCGGGTATGGGGCTGGTCAACCGCGTGGCGCCCGAAGCCGAGCTCGAGGGCTACGTCAAGGGCTATGCCGAGACCATCGCCGGCAACGCGCCGTTGACCGTGATCTCGATCAAGCGCATCGTCGGCGAAGCCTTGAAGGACCCGGCCGAACGCGACCTGGCGATGTGCGACCGGCTGGTGCGCGAATGCTTCGCCAGCCGGGACTATGTCGAGGGCCGGCGCGCCTTCATGGAAAAGCGCAGGCCCGTATTTGCGGGCAGATAGCCCGCGGGAGCGCCGAATGGCGCAAGCGGCATCGGCTGCGGACTACAGGATCGAGCAGGATTGGGAAGCCTATGCGCCGGCCCAGCACGCGGTCTGGCGCACGCTGTTCCAGCGCCAGCGCGAGATTCTAAGGGGCCGCGCTTGCGCCGAGTTCGTCGCCGGCATCGAAAGCCTGGGCGTGGCCGCCCAGAGCATCCCCGATTTCCGGCGGCTCAACGACAGCCTGGACAGGGCCACGCGCTGGTCGGTCGTCGCCGTGCCGGGCCTGGTGCCGGACGCGGTGTTCTTCGAGCATCTGGCCAACCGGCGGTTTCCCTCCACCTGCTTCATCCGCCGGCCCGACCAGCTCGACTACCTGCAGGAACCGGACGTGTTCCACGACATCTTCGGCCATGTGCCGATGCTGATGAACCCGGTGTTCGCCGACTACATGCAGGCCTATGGCCAAGGCGGCCTAAAGGCGTTGCGCCTGGGAAGCTTGCACAATTTGGCGCGGCTCTACTGGTACACGGTAGAATTCGGCCTTATCCAGAACGCCGACGGGCCGCGCATCTACGGCTCGGGCATCGTTTCGTCCAAGGGCGAATCGATCTATTGCCTGGAGAGCTCCAAGCCCAACCGCATCGCCTTCGATCTAATGCGGGTCATGCGCACCAAGTACAAGATCGACGACTTCCAACCCACTTATTTCGTGATCGACAGCTTCAACCAACTGTTCGACGCCACGCGGCCCGACTTCACGCCCTATTACGCCCAGCTTATGACCATGCCCGACATCGAGCCGGCGGCGGTGATCGATGGCGACACGGTGTTGCACAGGGGCACGGCCTAGGGCATTGCGTCGCCGCCCGATATCGACAATCCTCTCGAGCCATGGGAGACAGCGCTCAAGCGCCGCAGGACGCCGGCAGCTACGACTACGTGATCGTCGGCGCGGGCACAGCTGGCTGCGTGCTGGCCAATCGGCTGTCGGCCGACCCGAGTGCGCGCGTGCTGCTGCTCGAGGCGGGCGGGCGCGACAGCTACATTTGGATTCACATCCCGATCGGCTATCTCTACACCCAGAACAACCCGCGCACGGATTGGTGCTTCAAGACCGAGGCCGAGCCGGGCCTGAACGGCCGCGCGCTCAACTATCCGCGCGGACGCGTGCTGGGCGGCTGCTCGGCCATCAATGGCATGATCTATATGCGCGGCCAGGCGCGCGACTACGACCAGTGGCGCCAGATGGGCAATCCCGGCTGGGCCTGGGCCGACGAGCTGCCCTATTTCAAGCGCAGCGAGGATTACGTCCACGGCGCCGACGCCGCGCATGGCAGCGGCGGCGAATGGCGCGTCGAGGAGATGCGCCTGACCTGGGAGATCCTGGATGCCTTCCGCGCGGCGGCGGCCGAGACCGGCATTCCCAACACCGACGATTTCAACCGCGGCAACAACGAAGGCTGCGGCTATTTCCAGGTCAACCAGAAGCGCGGCGTGCGCTGGACCACGGCCAAGGCGTTCCTAAGGCCGGCGATGAGCCGTCCGAACCTGACCGTCATGACCGATGCCCAGGCCAAATCGATCCGCCTCGACGGCAGGCGGGCGACGGGCGTCGAGTTCTGGCGCGGCGACGCCCTGTCATACGCCGAGGCCAAGGGCGAAGTGATTTTGGCGGCCGGCGCGGTCGGCTCGCCGCATCTGTTGCAGCTCTCCGGCATCGGGCCGGGCGAAGTGCTCAAGGCGCACGGCATCGAGGTCCGCCACGGGCTCGCGGGCGTGGGCGAGAACCTGCAGGACCATCTGCAGATCCGCATGGTGTTCAAGGTCTCCAACACCGACACGTTGAACGAGCGTGCCAACAGCCTGATCGGCCGGCTGGGCATGGGGCTGGAGTATTTCCTGTTCCGGCGCGGGCCGCTGACCATGGCGCCGAGCCAGCTCGGCGCCTTCGCCAGGAGCGACCCCAGCTTCGACACGCCCAATCTCGAATACCATGTGCAGCCCTTGAGCCTCGACAAATTCGGCGACCCGCTGCATCCGTTCAAGGCGTTCACCGCCTCGGTGTGCAACCTCAGGCCCACCAGCCGCGGCCATATCAGGATCAAGAGCTCCGATCCGCGCGCCCATCCCGCGATTCGCCCGAACTACCTGGCGACGCCCGAGGACAAGACCGTCGCTGCCCAGGCAATTCGCCTGACGCGGCGCATCTCGGCCGCGCCGGCCATGGCGCGATTCGAACCCCGGGAGTTCCGGCCCGGCGCTCAAGTCCAAAGCGACGCCGATCTGGCCAAGGCGGCCGGCGATATCGGCACGACCATCTTCCACCCCGTCGGCACCTGCAAGATGGGTCCCGATCTCCTCGGGGTGGTGGACGAGCGCCTGTGCGTGCGCGGAATCGGGGGATTGCGAATCGCCGACGCCTCGGTGATGCCCACTATCACCTCGGGCAATACCAATTCGCCCGCCATCATGATCGCGGAAAAGGCGGCCGATATGATTCGCGAGGATGGCCGGATAAAACGCCCCTAGCCGACTCGCGAATCGCCTTAAACTCGCGCCCAAATTCCCCAACCGGGGAAGGAGGGGACCATGGCCGCGAATTCCGATGAAGGCGTTCTGACAAGTTGGACCGAAAAAACTGGCGGGGTGATCGCACCGGACGAACGCTTGCCCTGGGGACAGACGTTCGTGCTGGGCGTGCAGCATGTCGTCGCCATGTTCGGGGCCACGGTGCTGGCGCCGATCCTCATGGGCTTCGACCCCAACGTGGCGATCCTGTTCTCGGGCATCGGCACGCTGATCTTCTTCATCATCGTCGGTGGGCGGGTGCCGAGCTATCTCGGCTCCAGCTTCTCGTTCATCGGCGTGGTGATCGCCGCCAGCGCCTATGCCGGCAAGGGGCCGAACGCCAACCTGGGCGTGGCGCTCGGCGGCATCGTCGCCGCCGGCGCGCTTTACGCGGTCATCGGCGTGGCCGTGATGTATGCGGGCTACAAATGGGTCGAGAAACTGATGCCTCCGGTCGTCACCGGCGCGGTGGTGGCGGTGATCGGCCTCAACCTGGCGCCGGTCGCAGTCATGGGCATCAACGGCAAGCCGTTCGAAACCTGGATCGCGCTGATTACGGTGCTGGCGGTGGGACTGGTGGCGGTGTTCGCGCCGGGCATGGCGCGGCGCCTGCCGATTCTCTTGGGCGGCATCATCGGCTACGTCGTCTACATGATCGCGACCGGCGGCATGGGCATGGGCAAGCCGGTCGATTTCTCGGGAGTGGCGGCCGCGGCATGGCTCGGCATGCCCAATTTCACCGCGCCGGTCTTCCAGGCCAACGCCATGGTGCTGATCGCGCCGGTGGCGATCATCCTGGTGGCCGAGAACCTCGGCCACATCAAGGCGATCGGCGTGATGACCGGGCGCGACATGGACAGATACCTCGGCCGCGCGTTCCTCGGCGACGGGGTGGCGACGATGGCCGCGGGCATGGGCGGCGGCACGGGCGTGACCACCTACGCCGAGAACATCGGCGTCATGGCCGTGACCAAGATCTTCTCCACGGCCGTGTTCGTGATCGCCGCACTCGTCGCCATTCTGCTGGGCTTCTCGCCCAAGTTCGGGGCGCTGATCCTGACGATTCCCGGGCCGGTTCTTAGCGGGCTATCGATCGTGCTGTTCGGCCTGATCGCCGCCACCGCTGGCCGCATCTGGGTCGAGAACAAGGTCGATTTCTCGAACGCGCGCAACCTCGTCACCGTGGGCGTGGCGCTGGTGCTGGGCGCGGGCGATCTTGCGCTCAATATCGGCGGGTTCAAGCTGGCGGGCATTGGCACCGCGACGTTCGGGGCGATCATTCTTTACCAGCTGCTGCCGGACAAGAACGCGTCGTAAGTCCGCCGCTACGCCACGATCTGCCCAATCCCGCCCCTGGGCTGGCCGGCGGCGATGTTGCGCCACAGCACCTCGTGGCCCGGGGGCAGGGCGCGGTTGTTCGGCACGGTCAGCCACAGGCGGTAGAGCAGCCGGTCCTGGCCCGATCCCGCGTCGTCCTCGAACGCCGTGCGCGCGTGGTAGATGACGTGGTTGTTGACGAACTGCATATCGCCCGGCTCGAGCGTCATGTCGAAGCTGAGTTCGTTAGCGAGCGCCATCAGCATGTCGATCGCTTCGCGCTGCTTGGGCTCCGGCTTTGGCGCGCCGGGCGCCATCTCGGCCGCCTCGATATAGGTCAGCGAATAGTGGCTGGTGAACTTGCCGTCGCGCTGACCGAACACGGGCAGCGGATAGACCGCGTCGTTGTTTTCCGCTTCCTCGCCGAAGCGGCTGCGCCAGACCGGGCGGTACAGCGCCTCGGCCAAATCGGGCCGGCGCTTCAGCATCGCGTTGTGCACCGCGGCCGAGCTGCTGAGGCGGCTCAAGCCCCCTTTCAGCGCCTGGCGCACGCATAACAGACCCACCACGTCGCAGCGGTCGGTATGGAAACGCAGCGGGCCGCTGGTCAGCGTGCGCGCGTAGGACGACAGGAACTTGCCGCCGCCGTCCCGTTTTTCCAGTTCGCCGTAGCGCCGGCCCGCCTCCATGCCCTCGTCGCGGATGTCGCGCATCAGCTCGCCCCGGCGGTTCTGGAACACCGGTGTGCCGAGATGGCAGCCCAACCCGAACCAGATACGCCGCAAATCCTCGGACGCGTAACGCTCTACCGGCAGGCCGCGGAGCTTGACCATCCCGCTGCCGTTCTCCAGCTCCTCCGATATATCGGCGAACAGACGATCCAGGCCGGGGAGGGGAAACCGTTCGCACGTGACCTGGCGCCAGTCCAGGCCGCGCACGCCCTGAAGCGCCGCGTCGACCGTGGCGATGGCGGCGGCGCCCAGCGCGCGCACCCAGCGCGTGGAGTTCGCCATGTCCTTGCCGAGCCAGGCGCAGGGTCCGGCTATTGGCCTGGGGGCGGTCATGCGCCGGCGTCTGCAGGCTTGCCGTCCAGGAACCTGGCGACGCGCGGGTCGGTCCTAAGCTTCTTCAGCGCTTCGGCGTCAGGCAGTTGCCCCTTGTCGCGTGCGGCGTTGACCATGCACAGGAAACCCATCGATTCGCCCGGCGCGGCGCGGAACTGGTGCCAAGTCATCGGCGGAATATGCACCAGATCGTTGGGTTTCACCTTGCGCACCTCGTCGCCCACCATGCACTCGCCATGGCCGCGCAGGATCACCACGCCGTGCACGTGCTCGTGCCGCTCCAGCGTCGAGAAGCCTCCGGGCTTCATCTCGAAATAGCGCAGTTGGCAGCCCAACGCCGGGTCGTCGAACAGCACCTGGCGCGAGATGTCCTTGAACGGCGCGCGGCCTTCTTCTTTGTACGGGCGCTCCTCGACCCGCTGCCAACGGAAGCCGGGCAGCGACGCGCGGAACCAGGATGCCAGACCCATCGCCTCATTTCCCGTACGTGAACGCCGCGACCCGCCTTTGGAACGCCGCCGCCTCGCGGGTCAGGTTCTCGCGCGCCGCCAGCAGGCCGCCGCCGATCAATAGCATGACGTCCCGCCCGTAGAAATCCAGCATTTCGCCCACGCGGGCGAGGGTCATGCCGCCGGCCGGCACCGGAGCGCAGGGCTTCAGCGCGCCCATGACGCCGCGCGCTGCCCACGCGAGCTCAAGGCAGGTCGCCGGCGTGTAGCCGAACCGCCCGCCATGGTTGGGAAAGATCGCCGCGTCCGCGCCCAAGAGGCGAAACAGCTTGCCGATGAGAAGCGGCGGAGCGATGCGCGACGCTCCGGACATGGCGGGATGGGCCATGAACGCCATGTCCGGGCACTCGCGTACCAGGGCGTGGAACGTCGCCACGCCCGCGACCATCGGGGCGATCAGCAGCGTGTCGACGCCCTCTTCGCGCGCGGCGCGGATTTGCGCGCGCATCTGGTCGAGATGCCCGGACAGGCTGGGGGCGTAGCGCGTGCGGCCGCCCGTGCGCCGGTTCGCCGCCGCCACTTCGCGCATTACCGCGCGCACCCGCTCGGCGAACGGGCTGTAGGCCTGGTCGGCCAGGCCGTGATCGTCCTTGATGTAGTCGAGCCCGCCTTCGGCCATGCGGCTCGCCAACGCGCCCAACGCCTCGGGCGCGATTCCCTGGGGTTTGAGGGCGGAACAGGTCATCGCGCGGCCCCGCGCCCCACAGCGCGCGCGCAAGCCGGTGATGCCGTGCCGCGGCCCGCCGAAGGCCGCGAGGATCGCGGGCGGAAACTCCGCGTCTTCCAGCGTCACGTCGTCGTGGATCGAGCTGTTGCCGAACAGCATGTTCAAAAGCTGCCCGGGCTCGGGTCCCGTGGTGGCCGCGGCCAGGCCGATCCGCACGGTGAAGCTGCCATCGCCGCGATCCGCAATCGACTCGACCCGGCCGACGATCTCCGACAGCACCGCGCGGTCGTCGATCGCCTCGGCCGGCATCTCGACGCTCTGCTCAATAGCGATCTCCTTGGCGCGGCCCTCGATGGCGCCGGCATCGGC
>JBQTIS010000133.1:0-2699 GCA_052387895.1 Rhodospirillales bacterium
CGTCGATCGGGTCGATCACCCAGACCGGCGCGTCGCCGGCGAGCAGGGCCAACGTGCCGGGATCGGCCGCCGCCCCCTCCTCGCCCAGCACCCCGCTGCCGGGCAGAAGCGCCGCGAGCCTCGGCGACAGCGCGCGCTCCGCGGCCTCGTCGGCCACGGTCACGGTTTCGCCGCCGTGCTTCTTGCGGATGTCGCCCGCGGCCAGGTTGCGGAACCGCGGCATGATCTCCAGGGCGGCGATTTCGGCCATCAGCCGGGCGATTTGCTGCGGATCGATTTGGGACAACGGGCGGCGGACCTTTCGGCGGGAACGGTTCTCCGCCTAGTAGGCCCTGTTCCGTCCGCCCGTGGCAAGCGCCGGCGCGGTCGTTTCGCTTCGGGCCGCCCGGTCTTCCGCCGCGCCACCGGGGCGACAAGCGGATTCGTCGTTATAGCCGCTTGAAGGAGTTGTAGACGTTGCGCGTGTGGCCGATGGCGTGCTGCGCGTTGTTGGCCCAGGTCGCGTCGAGGTCGGCGAGCGGCTTCATCTCCACAACCTCCTGCTCGCTCTTGCCCTCGTTGACCAGCTTCGCGATGCGATCGCGCGAGGTCACCAGCATGTCGCGGAAGACGGCGAGATCGGCCTTGGTCGCCAGCGCGCCGTGGCCGGGCACGATCTTGGTCGTATCGTTGGCCACCTTGAGATATGTGTCGAGCGCCCTGATCATGCCCCGCACGTCGCCGCCGTTGCCGAAGTCGATGTTCTGGTAGCGCTTGAGATTGTTGAAGGTGTCGCCCGTGGCGAGCACGTTGGCATCGGCGAAATAGATCCAGGTGTCGCCGTCGGTGTGGGCGTTGGCGACATGGGTGAGCTGCGCTTTGCGCCCGCCCGCCTCGAGGGTCCAGGAACCGCCGACATAGGTCTGCGTGGGCAGCGCCTCCGCCGCCCGCGGCGGGGTGAAGACGCCGGTCAGGCCGTTCTTGGTGCCGGCCGCGAGGCGGACCCGGATGTTGTCGTGCGCCACGATGACGGCGCCGTCCTTGGCGAAGTTGTCGTTCCCGCCGGTATGATCGCGGTGATAGTGCGTGTTGACCAGGTATTTGACCGGCAGCGGCGAGATGGCGCGGATCGCCGCTTTGATCTTGTCGGAGAGCGGCGCGAATTGGCTGTCCACCATGAGGATGGCGTCGCTGCCGACCGCGACCGTGATGTTGCCGCCCTGGCCTTCCAGCATGTAGGTCCGGTTGCCCAGGTCGGTCGTCCGGATCGGGATATTCACCCAGTCGATCATCGGCGGCGTCGGCGGGGTCGCGGGCTGCGGGGCCCCCGCTTGCTGCGCTGGGGCGGCGCTCGATGCCAATAGGGCGGCCGCCGCAACCGTGGCCCTGGCGAACCTCGATAGGGCGATCCTGGGTGCGATGCTCGGCATGATCCTGGTCATCGGCGGCTCCCTTCGGCCTTACGGGGCATCTGTGGATATACCCCCGTTTCCCCGCAACTATTCCCTGCTTTCCAGGCTCGCCGAAAGGCGCTTGACGCTTCGCCGCCGCCCCCTTCCTTGCCCGGCGCCGCGCGGCCTGGCAGAAGCGCCGCGAGCCGCGGCGACGGCGCGCGCTCCGCCTTGTTGGACGTCAGGCCAGCAGCAAAGCCATGGCGATTCCGCCGAGCAGCGCTGCAAGCAGCGCGACCGCGCCGCGCCGAAGCCACGCCGACGCGCTTGCATCCTGCACACGCATCAAGTCCTCCTCGGGGCGGTCGCGTGGAAACTAGCGGCAACGCAAGCCGGAGGCAGTGACCCAGGTCACAACGATTCCAGGGCGCGGACTCATGAAAAGCCGAGCCAGCGTGAACTCGACGGAGGCGAGGCGCTTGGCTGCAAGCTTCTCTTGGGCGCTCCGCCTCGTTTGCTGCGCGTTTCGACCCGCAAGAGACATCGATATGGGCCGGGGCATGGGCCGGGACATGGGCCGGCGATTGAACAGGGCAATTTCTTACCACAGCGCCGCCAACAGGCTGCGCAAGCTCAACAGGATGACCACGACGCCAACGATGATCATCACCGGCTGGTTGGGCAAGTGCTTGGTCGCGTAGGCGGCAAACGGAGCGGCGATGATGCCGCCGATGACCAGGCCTGTGATGACGGGCCAGAGAGACAGGCCGATGGTCGCGACAAATGTCGCCGTCACTGTCGCCGTGACAAAGAACTCGGCCGCACTGGCCGACCCGATGGCGAATCGCGCGGTCACGCCTCGACCGATCAGGGTCGTCGTCACCATCGCGCCCCAACCGCCGCCCCCGATCGCATCGAGAAAGCCGCCCAGCAATCCTAAAACGCCGGCGTGTTTCGGGGTCTTGTGCTCGCTTCGATCCTTCCAGACTGCGCGCCACAAGATCACCGCGCCCATCGCCAGCAGGTACGCGCTCACGATCGGGCGGATGCGCTCGCCCGGCACCGTAGCGAGGACGTAGGCGCCGACGGCGCCGCCGAACATCCCCGGCACGGCTAGGCGCGCGGCCAATTTACGGTCGACATTCCCCAACCGCCAATGCGCCGTTCCAGACGCCGCCGTCGTGAACACTTCCGCGGCGTGAACAGAGGCGCTCGCAGTGGCGGGTGGGGCCCCGAAGCTCATCAGCATCGTCGTCGCGATGACGCCATAGGCCATGCCAATGGCGCCATCGACTATCTGTGCCGCGAAACCTATGGCGATGAAGATCA
>JBQTIS010000134.1:0-3207 GCA_052387895.1 Rhodospirillales bacterium
GAATACTTGAACGCCATCGCCGCGATGGTCGGGGTCTTGGCGATCATGCGATGCGAGGCGATCATGCGCTGGCGCGGATCGTTGATGTCGGTCGAATCGTGATAGAAGGCCGACAGCGCCCCCATCACGCCCACCATGACCGCCATGGGGTGCGCGTCGCGCCGGAAGCCGCGATAGAGATACTGCAACTGCTCCGACACCATCGTGTGATAGGTGATGGCCTTGGTGAACTCCGCCTTCTGCTTGGGCGAGGGCAGATCGCCGTGCAGCAGCAGGTAGCAGACCTCCATGAAGTCGCTGTGCTCGGCCAGATCCTCGATCGCGTAGCCGCGGTGCAGCAGCACGCCCTCGTCGCCGTCGATGTAGGTGATGGCCGACTGGCACGAGCCGGTGGAGGTGAAGCCGGGGTCGGAGGTGAAATAGCCGGTTTCGGCATAGAGCTTGCGCACGTCGATCACCTTGGGCCCGATCGTGCCGGCGATCACCGGCAGCTCGTATTTCTTGCCCGTGGCGTTGTCGATCAGGGTGAACGTGTGCTCGTTCCGGCCGGCCCGCGGGGCGGCGGCGGCGGCTGGTTTGGTCGCGGTTGCCATCGGTGTCATCCCTGGGTTTTGGGCCTAAGTTTTGGGCCTGCGCTGCATTGCAGCAAGTGTAGCCCGGTCGCCCGGTCGAAGGCAATTCGCGGCGCGGTTGCGCGTCTCCGAGAATCGGCAAGCGAACCGGCCGGTTACTTCGCCTGGTCGGCGATCCTTCCCAGCGTCTCGTCGCGGCCCAGCACTTCCATCACCTCGAACAGGCCGGGCGAGGCGGTCGAGCCGGTCAGCGCCGCGCGCAAGGGCTGAGCCACTTGGCCCAGGCCCAGCCCCTTGGCCTCGGCGAAGCCGCGCAGCGCCGCCTCCAGCGACGGCTCGTCCCAATGGGCCAGGGCGGCGAGATGCGCCGCCAGGTCCTTCAGGATCGCCCGGGCCTCCGCCGTCAGCAGCTTGGCCGCCTTGTCGTCGGGCTCGAGCGGCCGGTCGGCGAGGTAGAACAGCGCGGCCTCGGCCAGCTCCGCCAGGGTCTTGGCGCGCTGCTTCAGCCCCTTCATGCCGCGCTGGACGCGCGCCAGGCCGTGCTGGTCCACCGGCTTGCCGCGCTTGGCCTCGATGAACGGCCGCGCCAGGGCGGCCAGCCGCGCCTCGGGCGTCTCGCGCAGGTAGTGGGCGTTCAGGCTGTCGAGCTTGGCGAAGTCGAAGCGCGCCGGCGAGCGGCCCACGCCGTCGAGGTCGAACCAGCGGATCGCCTGCTCGGTCGCGATGATCTCGTCGTCGCCGTGCGCCCAGCCCAGGCGCAACAGGTAGTTGCGCATCGCCTCGGGCAGGTAGCCCATCGCGCGATAGGCCTCGACCCCCAGCGCGCCGAGGCGCTAGCAGAGCTTGGCGCCGTCGGCCCCGTGGATCAGCGGGATGTGCGCGAACGCCGGCGCCTTGGCGCCGATGGCGTTGTAGAGGAGCGCTTGCCTGAAGGTGTTGGTCAGGTGGTCGTGGCCGCGGATCACGTGGGTGATCGCCATGTCGATGTCGTCCACCACCACCGAGTGCATGTAGGTGGGCGTGCCGTCGGCGCGCAGCAGCACCATGTCGTCGAGCTGCGCGTTGGCGACCTTGATTTCGCCCTGCACCAGATCCGCGACCGCCGTGTCGCCGGATTGGGGAGCTTTCAGCCGGACCACGGGCTTCACCCCCGCCGGCGCGTCCTTGGGGTCGCGGTCGCGCCAGCGCCCGTCGTAGCGCACCGGCAGCCCCCGGGCCTTCTGCTCGGCGCGCATCTGCTCCAGCTCCGCGGGGCTGGCGTAGCAGCGATAGGCCTTGCCCTCGGCCAGCAGGCGGAGCGCCACCTCGGCGTGGCGCTGGGCGCGGGCGAACTGGAAGATGGGCTCGCCGTCCCAGTGCAGCTCCAGCCATTTCAGGCCCTCGAGGATCGCCTGGATCGCGGCCTCGGTCGAGCGCTGGCGGTCGGTGTCCTCGATCCTGAGCAGGAACTTGCCGGCGTGGTGGCGCGTGTAGAGCCAGTTGAACAGCGCCGTGCGCGCCCCGCCGATATGCAGGAACCCGGTGGGCGAGGGGGCGAAGCGGACGACGACGGACATGCTATTTCCGCTCGTCGCCCGGCCTGGGCGGCTCGCCGCCCTTGCGCCTCAGAATGCGCTTGAAGGCGCGCAAATCGGCGCGGGCGCGGCGTTCGGCGAAGTACTCCGCCGTGCTCATCGCCGCCAATTTCTCCGCCACGGCGGTCGCGACGAATTGATTGAGACTCACGCCTTCCTGCCGGGCGAGCTTTTCAACCGCCGCCTTGACCGAGCGGGGAAGCCGCAGCGGATAGGTAGAGACCGTGCTCATCGTTTGATCCTCTTCAACGCCTGCGAAGGTTTCCATACGGCAACGCCAAATTCCAGCGGCGCTGTGCCAAAGTCCCTGGTATTGAAAGTGACAATGGCGTTCGCCCGGCCGTTCACGGCCGCCTCCAACACCATTTCATCACCGGGGTCCCGCAGGCGGGGTCGCCAGAGAAAGTGCGCTTCCACCGGTTCCGCGATCGCGGCAAGGCCGTCCAAAAAAACGTCGACCTGGCGTTCGTTCAATCCCGCCGCCAGACGATGCTCGGCAAGACGGCAGACCGACTCGTATTCGACGACAAGAGGCACGCTCATGACCAGCGTTGTCCGCCTCGCCGTCGCGGCCATCAGCAGCGCGGCCGATGCGCCGGTCGGACTGCGCATCGCCGCCACCACAACGTCGGTATCGAGGACCAGCCTCACATCGCTAGCGATATCACATCGCTTGTGATATGACAACTGGCCTGGGCCCGGAACCGCTTTGACCCGGCGCGCATCGCGGCGCAAGCTCGGACGCAGGGGAAGAGCACGATGACCGCCGGCACCGTCGATGGGAGCATAGGCCGCGACCGGCGCGGGGCGGCGGCGCGCTGGCCGGCGCTCGCGGCCGGCGCGTTCCTGGCCGAGCGCGAGCAATGGGCGCTGTGGCTGCCGGTCGCGGCCGGCCTGGGCATCGCGCTGTATTTTTCGCTGCCGTCCGAGCCGCCGGGATGGGCCGGCCCCGCGCTTGCGCTCCTGGGCGTCGCCGCGGCATGGCTCGGCGGCCGTTCGCGGCTGACGTGGTTCCTTTCGGGCTGGATGCTGGCGCTCGCGGGCCTCGGCTTCGCCGCCGC
>JBQTIS010000135.1:0-1883 GCA_052387895.1 Rhodospirillales bacterium
GCGCGCGGGCTCGCGCCGGCGGCGGGCTACCCCCGTTGTGGATGGCGCCGGGCGGCGCCGGGGGCCAGCGCGACGTTCCGGGCATGGCGCTGTGCCGTTTTGACCAGGGCTTGGGCGATTTGGGCCAGCGCATGGCACGGCCGTTTCGCCGTTTACCGCGCGGCCCGGTGGTGCTGGTCGGCAGCGACGTTCCCGATCTGACGCCCGGCACGATCGCGCGCGCGTTCGACCTGCTGCGCAGCCACGACGCCGTGTTCGGCCCCGCGGATGACGGCGGTTATTGGCTGGCCGGCTTCACCGGAGCCTGGCGGCGCCGGCGCCTGTTCTTTGATGTCCGCTGGTCGACGCGACACGCGCTGTCGGACACGCTCGGCGGCTTGAAGCGTGCGCGCGTCGCGCTGCTGCCGCCGCTCATGGACATCGACACGCCCGAGGATCTTCGCCGCTGGCGTTCAAGATCGCGTTAGGCCGGGCCGGCGCCCTTGTGCCGCCGCGTGCGCCGTCGCACAGTGCGCCGCCGCCGCTTTTCGGGAGCCGCCATGACCACTGCCGCAGCAATCCGCCCCAATGCGCTCGATCCCGCCAAATTCCGCGATCCGAACGTCACGGCCAAAGGCGAGACGCGCGCCAGCGTGACGTTGCGCACGCTGAAGACGCTCTGGTTCAACACGGGAACGCTGTGCAACCTGACATGCCGCAACTGCTATATCGAGTCCTCGCCCACCAACGACCGCCTGTCCTATCTCACCGCGGCCGAGGCGCGGCAATACCTGGACGAGATCGCCGCCGATGGATTGCCGACCGAAGAAATCGGCTTCACGGGCGGCGAGCCGTTCATGAATCCCGACCTGATGGAGATGCTGGAGGACGCGCTCAAGCGCGGGTTCAGCGCCCTGGTGCTGACCAACGCCATGAAGCCGATGATGAAATGCGCCGGGGCGCTGCTGGCTCTGCGCGAGCGGTTTGGCGAACGCCTGGTGATCCGCGTCTCGGTGGACCACTACGCGCGCGCGCTGCACCAGATGGAGCGCGGCGAGCGGAGCTGGGATCCGACGATGGAGGGGTTGGACTGGCTGGTGCGCCATGGCTTCGCGGTGCGTATCGCCGGACGTACGGCCTGGAGTGAGGACGAGGCCAGCCTGCGCCGCGGCTATGCCCGGCTGTTCGCCGAGCGCGGCATCGGGCTGGATGCGCAGGACCCGTCGCACCTCGTGCTGTTCCCGGAAATGGACGCCGAGATCGACGTGCCCGAGATCACCACGTCCTGCTGGTCGATCCTGAAACGCTCGCCCGATGCGATGATGTGCGCCTCGTCGCGGATGGTGGTGAAGCGCAAAGGCGCGGCGCGGCCCGCCGTCGTCGCCTGCACGCTGCTGCCCCACGATCCGCAGTTCGAACTGGGCGCGACGCTGGCTGAGGCCGCCAAGGAAGTGAAGCTCAACCACCCGCATTGCGCGCGATTCTGCGTGCTGGGCGGCGCCTCCTGCTCGGCCGGATAGAGCCCCTCATCCGTCGTTCAAGTGACAGGCCGACCAACGGCCGGGAGCGATGGCTTTCAGCGCCGGCGCTTCCTCACGGCAGCGCGGCATGGCATGCGGACAGCGCGGATGGAAGTGGCAGCCCGGGGGCGGGTCCAGCGGCGAAGGTATCTCGCCCTTGACCGGCTCGAACTTGCGCTTGCGGGCATCCAGCCGCGGCACCCCGGTCAGCAGCGCTTGGGCGTAGGGATGATTCGGTCTCATGAACAATTCTTCGGCCGGCGCGATCTCGACGAACCGGCCGAGATACATGATGACCACCCGGTCGCTCAGGTGCTCGACCACGCCAAGGTCGTGGCTGATGAACAGGTAGGTGAGCCTCAAGTCCGCGCGCAGCTCCATGAA
>JBQTIS010000136.1:0-6955 GCA_052387895.1 Rhodospirillales bacterium
AACCGGCGCAGCGGCGGCCGCATCCTGGAGGACCAGCTTTTGATCCACGGCGCCGACATGGCGTTCTGCGTGCCGGGCGAGAGCTTTTTGGACGCGCTGGACGCCATGCACGACGCCCGGGACAGGCTGAAGCTGGTGGCCTGCCGGCACGAGGCCACGGCCAGCCACATGGCCGAGGCGCACGGCAAGCTGACCGGCCGGCCCGGCCTGTGCTTCGAGACGCGCGGCCCCGGCGCCGCCCACGCCATGATCGGCGTCCACACCGCATTCCAGGACTCGACGCCGCTGATCCTGTTCGTGGGCCAGATCGAGCGCGCCACGCGCGAGCGCGAGGCGTTCCAGGAGATCGACATCAAAGCGATGTTCGGCCACACCGCCAAATGGGCGGCCGACATCGACGACGCGGCGCGGATTCCCGAACTCGTCAGCCGCGCCTTTCACGTCGCCTGTTCGGGCCGGCCGGGGCCGGTGGTGCTGGGCCTGCCCGAGGACATGCTGACCGAGCACAGCGAGGCGGGCGACGTTGAGCGCTACAAAGTCGTGCGGCCCGCCCCCGCCCCGGCCGAGATGGCGCGCTTGCGCGGCATTCTGGCCCAGGCGAAGCGTCCGGTCGTCATGCTGGGCGGCGGCGGCTGGACCGAGCAGGCGGTCGAGGACATCCGCGCCTTCGTCGAGGCCAACAACCTGCCGGTCGCGGCCTCGTTCCGCTGCGTCGATCTCCTGGACAACGATCACCCCTGCTACATCGGCGAGACCAGCGTCGGCGGCGCGCCGCCCGAATTGCCCAAGCGCATCCGCGAGTATTGCGACGTGCTACTGGCGGTCGGCGCGCGGTTGGGCGAATTCTCGACCCATGGCTACATGCTGGTCGCGCCGCCCCGGCCGCGCCAGCGCCTGATCCACGTCCACGCCGACCCCGACGAGCTGGGCCGGGTCTATCAGGGCGAGCTTCTGATCGCCGCGGGCATGGCGGCGTTCGCCGCCGCCGCGCGCGGCCTGGCGCCCGTGGAACGGCCGCCCTGGGCCGACTGGACACGCCAGGCGCGCGCGGAATACGAGCGCAACCAGACGCCCGGCCCCTGCCCCGGCACGTTCGACCTGGGCCAGGCGATCAAGCAGTTCACCGCGGCGCTGCCCGGGGACGCGATCGTCACCATCGATTCGGGCAATTTCGGCGGCTGGGTGCAGCGTTTCCACCGCGTGCGGCGCTTTCGCGGCTTCATCGGTCCGGCCAACGGCACGATGGGCTACGCCATCCCCGCGGCGCTGGCGGCCAAGCTGGCGGAGCCCAAGCGCCCGGTGGTCGCCTGGGTCGGCGACGGCGGGTTCCTGATGAGCGCGCACGAGCTGGCGACGGCGATGCAATATGGCGCGGCCATCGTGGTGCTGGTGGTCACGAACGACGCTTACGGTACGATCCGCATGCACCAGGCCCGCGCCTATCCCGGCCGCTATCCGGCGACCGAGCTCAGCAATCCCGATTTCGCCGCCTTCGCCCGCGCTTTCGGCGCGCATGGCGAGACGGTGGAGCGCACCGCCGAGTTCCTGCCCGCGCTGGAGCACGCGCTGAAATCAGGCAAGCCCGCGGTGGTCGCGATGAAGCTCGATCCCGAGGCGATCTCCTCGCGCGTGACGCTGGCGCAATTGGCCGAGGCCACGCGCACCGGCACGCCGATCCTGGCGCGCTAGCGCCGTTTCTTCTTCAGCCCCGCGATGCCGGCCGCCAACGCGGACTGGAACACCGCGATGTCCGTGCCGTAGCACAGCATGCGGAAGCCCCAATCGAGATAGCGCCGGCCGGTTTCGACGTCGCCGCACAAGAAGCCGGCGGACTTGCCGTGCCGGTCGCAGGCCTTGAGCAGCCTGCCGACCGCCGCGCGGTAGCGCGGATGGTCGAACTGCCCGTCGATCCCCAGCGAATTGGTAAGATCGAAGTGCCCGAGCCAGCCCACGTCGATCCCCGGCTCGGCCATGATGGCGTTGGCGTTGTCGATGCCCTTTTTGGTTTCGATGAGCGCGATAACCAGCGTGCGGTCGTTTTCGGCCTTCATCTTGGCGATATGGTCGCCGCCGGCGTAGCCGTCGTGCGGCATGCCGAAGGCGAGGCCGCGCACGCCCTGGGGCCGGTAGCGGCACCACGACGCGATTTTCCGCGCCTGCTCCGCCGTTTCCACCATCGGCACCATGATGCCCATGATGCCGGCGTCGAGCGCGGCGGCGACGAGGTGGTAGTGCGCGCCGGGAACGCGCGCCATCGGCACCACGCCCGTGCCGCGCGCATAGGCCGCCTGGGCCTTCAGCGTCTCGATGCCGACGCCGCTGTGCTCGGTGTCGAGGATCACGAACTCGGCCCCGGCATTGGCCATGATCCGCATGAGGCCGGGGGTGAAGAACTCGAACGCCATTTGCCCGAACGCCGCGCCACCGCGTTTGAGCTTGCGGCGCAGCGGGTTTTCGCCGAGGGCGGGATGTTTCACGGCCATGCATGCCTCCTCAGCCAGAATACCGGGGGTTTGCAGGCGTCGGCGTTGTCCGGCATCGGCGCGTCGCTCCCGGGGAAAGATTAATGGCCGCGCGCCAGCGTCGCCAACTCCTCGGCCGCGCGACGGAACGGCGTGTCCCAGTCGTTGGTGTTGGGCTGGCGGAAAAAGCGCATGGTGGGATACCACGGCGTGGCGTCGCGGTCGTTGCCCAGCCACAGCCAGTGCGCGTGGAACGGCAGCAGCACCCACACCGGCCTTCCCAGCGCGCCGCACAGATGCGCGACCGAGCTGTCGGTCATCGCGACGAGATCGAGCTGTTCGACCGCCGCGGCGGTATCGGCGAAGTCGTCAATCAACGGCGCCAGGTCGACGATCGGAGCGTCGGCCCCCAGCGCCTTGATTTCGGCCTCGGTCGGGCCCTTCTGCAGGCTGTAGAGGCAGATGCCGGGCAGGCCGAAATGCTTGAGGAACCGCGCGAGCGTGGTGGCGCGGTGGTGGTTGTCCGTGAAGGTCACGCTGCCCGACCACACGACGCCGACCCTAAGCCGCCGGCCGGCCCGCGCCATGGCGCGCGCGGACTTGGCGCCGCCTCCCTCCGGGCTCGTGAGGAACGGAACCCGGCCGGGGATCGTTTCGATGGTGGTCTGGAACCGCCCGGGCAGGCTGTTCAACGGGCAGTGCACGCTGTAGGCCGGCAAGGGCTTGCCGCGCGGCACGATTTCGTCCACCCCCTCGGCGCCGGCGAACAGCCGGGCCAGCTGCGGCTTGCAGTCCAGCACCACGCGCCCCGCGCCCTTGGCGGATTTCAGCGCGGCGACGTAGCGCACGCACTGGATCGCGTCGCCGAAGCCCTGCTCGCTGTGCAACAGGATGGTTTGACCCTCCAGCGGCTCGCCGTTCCACAGCGGCTTGGCGAGCTTGGGCATGGTCATCTCGGGCAATTGCCAGCGCGATTCGTAGAGCGGCCAGCCCTTGTCGAAGTCCCCGACATGCAGGCGCACCAGGGCCAAGTCCCATTTGGCCGAGGTCCAGTCGGGTTTGAGCTTGAGGGCGTCCTCGAACGCTTTGACGGCGTCGTGGTAGCGCCCGGCCTGGCGATACGTGATGCCCAGGTTGTGGTGGTTGCTTGCCTTGTTCGGGTCCAGCGACACCGCCTTCTGGTGCAGTTTCATCGCGTCCTCGAGCCGGTCGCAGTCCTTCTCGGCGTTGCCCATGTTGCCGATGGTGCTGGCGGCCTCGCTCGACCCCGCGCCAAGCGCCTCGCGGTAGCAGGCGAGCGCGGCCTCGGGCAGGTCCTCGGCGCGCAGCGTCACCCCCAGATTGCCCCAGGCCGCGGCCAAGCGCGGATTGAAGCCCAGCGCCTGGCGCCAGGCCCGCACGGCGGCGGCGACGTCGCCCCTGGTGTGCCGGTCGTTGCCCTGGGCCATCAGCGCCTGGGCCTTGCGCGCCAGATCGGGGGCGACCGGTTTCGCCGGCCGCTGTTTGGGCCGCGCGCGCATCAGCCGCCAAAGCCCTTGGGCGGCGGCGCGGAACGGCGTTTCCCAGTCCTGCGGCGCGGGCTGGCGGCACGGCGTCAGCGACTTGAACGGGTCGGGCAGCTCGCCTTCGGGCCAACTGCCGATGATTCCCGAGGGCAGCAGTACGAAACATGGCTTGCCCAGGATCCCGGCGAGCTGCGCGACGCGCGAATCGACCGCGACCACCGCATCCAGGCGTTCGACGATCTCGCACAGCGCGCCGTCGTCGACGGCGGCGTCGGGCATGAAACCCAGGGGATCGACGGCGATGCCGGCCTGGGTCACGCGCCGGGTCTTGGCGTCGGCCGGGCCCTGGCGCAGCACCACCAGGCGCACGCCCCATTGCGCGAAATGGCGCAGGCACAGCTCCAGCGACGCCGAGAAGCGCGCGGCGCCCGGGGTGCCCGGCGGATCGTCGAGCAGAAGATCGCGCGGCCGCGCGCTTTCCCAGCACACGCCCACGAGCAGCGCCCCGTTGGCGGCGGCGGCCAGCGCGGACGCAAGCGCGTCGGCGACCGGCTTGGCCAGCTCGCGCCGCTCCGGCGCCGTCGGCACGGGAAAGGCGCCGCGCGCGGCTTCGATCTCGGCCTTGACCGCCAACGCGAGCTTCTCGGTCGGGTGCAGCGCGAGCGCGGCCGCGGCCGCTTTCTCGGCGTCGCCGTCGCTGCCGAGCCGCAGCAATACGCGCGCGCGGCCGGCGAGGAATGCCGGTGCGCCGTGCGCGGCGACCGCCTGGTCCGCGAAGCCCAGCGCCAGCTCGGGTTGCTCCAGCGCGACCCAGGCGCGCGCCATGCCGTCCAGCGCCGCGGCGCGCGTGGCCGCGGAAGCGGCCAGTGCGGCTGGCCGGAACGCGGCCAGGGCGGCTTCGGCATGGCCGGCGGCGAGCAGGCGCTCACCGCGGCCGATATGTTCGGCCGGATCGCCCTCGACAATGGCGGGAGGGATCGTCTGCTGCGCCATGCGCGCGGCAAGCTAAGGCCGCGGGCCGATTCTGTCCATCCGCCAACCCGACCGCACCTGTGAATTGCGCGCCGGGGTTGCTACATTCGCGCTCTTTCCCACCCGCCCGGAGACGACCGCCATGACCGCCGCCCCCACCACGCAGGACCTGGCCGCCCTGGCCAAGCTGGATACCCCCAGCGTGTGCAACGCGCTGGAGATGATCGACCCGAAATACCGCACGCAGTTCTGGACGCAGGAGCCGCTCCACTGCGCGTTTCCGGAGTTGCCGTCGATGGTGGGTTACGCGGTCACGGCCACGATGCGCTCGACCCAGCCGGGATCGCCGGGGCGCGAGCGGCGACTGGCCTATTTCGACTACCTATCTAAGGCGCCGGGACCGCGCGTGGTGCTGATCCAGGACCTGGACGGCGCGCGCGCCGGATTCGGCGCTTTCTGGGGCGAGGTCAACAGCACGATCCACAAGGGCCTGGGTTGCCTGGGCGTCGTGACGAACGGCGCGGTGCGCGACCTGCACGCCGTGGCGCCGGGCTTCCAGTTCCTGGCGGCGCGGGTGACGCCCAGCCACGCCTATGCCGACATCCAGGATTTCGGCGGCGAGGTGAACGTCGCGGGCATGGTGGCGCGCTCGGGCGAGCTGGTGCACGCGGACCGGCACGGCGCCGTGGTGGTGCCCAAGGACAAGGTCTCCGACGTGCTGAAGGCCGCCCAGCTGATCGCCCGGCGCGAGGCCGCGATCATGGAGGCCGCGCGCAGGCCCGGCTTCGGCGTCGATGCGCTGCGCATGGTGTTCGCGGAGGTCGAGCAATACCACTGACAATCGCGCCGCCGGCGCGGCCGGCGTTTACTTGGCGACGCGCAGCTTGCTCAGCTGCTGGGCGATCTGGTTGAAGATGCCGGCGAGGTCGGAGGCCGAGGGCGAGTTGAAGTAATATTCGGTCTTGGTGGCGCAGTTCCGGTAAAGGTTGTCGGTGTCGGTGTCGTTCACCTGCAACAGGATGGTGTAGATGATGATGCCCTTGGCCTTCATCGCCGTGCACAGGGTCGCGATGCGGTGGTTGAGCTCCGTGGTGAACTCGCTTGTGGTGTCGACGCTGGAGCCGAACTGGCGGTCGCTCATGCGGCCATAGGCGGTGTAGTCCGAATCCTGCGGGCATTTGTAGCTGCGGTAGGCGCTGATTTGGCCGTTGCACCCCGGCATGTCGCCGTTGCTGCCGCCCTGGATCACCTCGTTCTTGCCGTCGGTCAGCAGCACCACGACCTTGTTCATCTTGTCGGTGCCGTAGTCCAACGGCAGATTAGCGGGCGTGGGGGCGCCCCACAGGCCGCGATAGTTCGGACTCAGCACGCGCCAGCCCCAAGCCAGGCCCGTGGGCACGGCGGTGCCGCCGCCCCACCACGGGGCCATGGCGCTGATTCCGGCGGTGACCACCGACTTGTTCGGCTGCAAGGGCGCGATCGCCGTGGCGCAACCCTTGTTCGGGCCCTTGCCGCTGCTGCCCGCGCTTTGCGATTCGTTGATCGAGGTGGCGGTCCATTCGTTGTCGCCGACGACGTAGCTGGTCTGATTGCTGCTGGTCTTCATCAGCTGCTTGAAGTAGCTGCTGGTCGGCACGGTGTCGTACCAATTCACGCCATAGGTCGACGGCCAGAACGCCTTGGGAAACCCGGCGGTCGAGGGCGGCGCGTCGGCCTGTGTGGTCTCGTACGGATCGTCGCGCATCTCGACGCAGCCCTTCCACGGCCCGGCCGAGGGATAGACGACGGGCGGGCGCTGCGCGATGACCACGCCGGCCGACGGCGTGGTGGCGCTGGTGTTGTTGATCAGGTACCAGAACCGGGTGGCGGCATTGCCCGCGTTGATGGTGCAACCGGTGGTCGAATTCGCGGTGCCGGTGCGGACCTGGTAGCGGCCGTTGTAGACCGCGGGGGCCGCGCCCGAAATGTCGACCAGGGTGCCGTCCATGAAATTATGCGCCAGCAGCGTGGTGATGC
>JBQTIS010000137.1:0-1610 GCA_052387895.1 Rhodospirillales bacterium
TCGCCCGGAGCGCCCCACCTGCCCCTGGGCCGTCTGTCGCGCTTGGCCCGGCATTTGAGCGCCTATTTCGATCCAGGCCCCCGCATGTCGATGCCGGCGATTCCGCGGCTCGATCTGGCCATGCTGCTGTTCCTCGGCGCCGTCTGCCAGGCCGTCTATTTCGTCGCCGTTCCCCTGACTTTCGAGTGCGACGCAGCTTCCTACTACAGCTTCGCCCAATCGATTTTGCGCCGGGGCGGGAGCTATTCCCACTACCGCGCCCCGGGCTATCCGTTGGTCCTCGCGCTCTCAGGCGCCGTATGGCCGGGGACGTTCATTCCGCTGCTTCTGCTCCAGGCCTTGCTCGGCGCGGCGATGCCGGCGATCTTCTACCGCTGCCTTTACGGCATGAGCCGCCGCGCGGCCTTGGCCGGAGCCCTGATGCTGATCGCCTCGGCGATACCGTTCACCGCCGCCAAGCTGATCCTGACCGAGCAGCTCTACACCGCGCTGGTGCTGCTCGCGGTCATGTGCCTGGCGCAATATCACGACCGGGGCGATCCACGCTGGGCCTATCGTTTCGCGCTGGTCGCGCTCGCCGCTCTGTTCGTGCGTTGGGAGGCCCAGTTCCTGGTGGGGTTCGGATTGCTGGGGCTGATGGCGATGTCGCTGGGGCGGCCGCGCCGGCTGCGCTATGCGGTCCTGGCCGCCGGTTTCGTCGCGCTGTGCCTCGTGGGTTACTCGGCGGCGCGCGCCGTGTTCATCGATCCCGCCCTGTTCGGCTCGCTGCAGAACAGCAGCGGCGCGCAGATGTTCTGGCGCATGTACTCGCTCGGCGATCTGCCGTTTCCCGGCGCCGAGCAGCATCCGCGCCCCGGCCCTGCAGGAGCGGAAGATGCGGCCAGGTTTCCGCAACTCGTCCGCACGTCGAACGGTCCGGCCACGCAGCGCTTGCGCGACATCGTCGCCGCATACGCGCGAAAGAATCCCGACACTTATCGCGGCATGAAGGATCAATTGGCGCGCCTGCCCGAGGACAAAGACGGACCGACGGGCTGGATCTATGAATATTCGTTCGGACGCTTCGACGGCGACCCGGAGGCGCTGGCCGACAACATCTTCAGCGCGCCGTTCTTCCTGGCGACCGAGCCCTATGTCTATTACGTCACCGGCATCGCGCGCAGCGAGCTGGGCATCGTCGAGGCGGACCGGTTGTTGCGCGACGTGGCGATCGAGGCGGTTCGCGCCCATCCCAAGTCGCTGCTGACCATGTTCGTCGATCTGCCTTTCCAGATCACCGGAACCATGCTTCAGATCGTCGAGCAGGCGGCTCGTGACCCGCTGAACCCCGCCGCCTGGGCGGAACTGCCGCATTACCGCGGCCGCCTTACCTATGTCGACGTCCCGTTTGACGCCGGCGGCTGCGCCTCGTCCATCCTGCCGCAACGCATGATGGCCGAATACAGGTTCGACCGGGACTCGCGCCACGCCGGTTTCGCCGATGCCGCGATCGCCGTCGCCTCGTTCGGGCGGAACGTGCTGCGCCCGATCGTCGGATTGACCTTCGTTTTCGGCTGGTGGGCGGCGCTGTTCGCGCCCCGCCGCGCCTTCAATCTGGCCGTGCTGGCGAC
>JBQTIS010000138.1:0-5546 GCA_052387895.1 Rhodospirillales bacterium
ACGCCGATCGTCTCGAACTTCAAGGAAGGCCTCACCGTGCTGGAGTACTTCAACTCCACCCACGGCGCGCGCAAGGGCCTGGCCGACACGGCGCTGAAGACCGCCAACTCGGGCTACCTGACCCGCCGCCTGGTCGACGTGGCGCAGGACGCCATCATCACCGAGGACGATTGCGGCACCCAGAAGGGGCTGACGCTGAAGGCGGTGGTCGACGGCGGCACGGTGATCGAGCCGCTCAACGACCGCATCCTGGGCCGCTGCGCGGCGGTGGACATCGTCGATCCGCTCGGCGGCGCGGTGCTGGCCGCGGCCGGAGAGATGATCGCCGAGGACGAGGTCGAGGCGATCGAGCGCGCGGGCATCGACCAGGTGAAAATCCGCTCGGTGCTCACCTGCGAGACCAAGGTCGGCGTGTGCGCCCGCTGCTACGGGCGCGATCTGGCGCGCGGCACCTCGGTGAACATGGGCGAGGCGATCGGCGTGATCGCCGCCCAGTCGATCGGCGAGCCGGGCACGCAGCTGACCATGCGCACCTTCCACATCGGCGGCGCCGTGCAGGGCGCGGCCGAGCAGTCGGCGATCGAGGCGTCGATCGACGGCACGGTGGACGTCAAGAACCGCAACGTGGTCATCAACAGCCAGGGCACGCCCGTGGTCATGGGCCGCAACACCGAAGTGGTGCTGATGGACGAAACCAAGCGGGAACGCGCGCGGCACCGCGTGCCCTACGGCGCGCTGCTCTACGCCGACACCGGGGCCGAGGTGAAGAAGGGCCAGAAGCTGGCGGGCTGGGACCCCTATACCATCCCGATCATCACCGAGAAGGACGGCGTGGTGCATTACGTCGATTTGACCGAGGGCGTGTCGATGCGCGAGGCGGTGGACGAGGCCACGGGCATCACCCGCAAGGTGGTGACGGACTGGAAGCAGCAGCCGCGCGGCGCGGACTTGCGCCCGCGCATCGCGCTGCGCGACAAGGACGGCGAGGCCATCACGCTCGCCACCGGCTCCGAGGCGCGCTACTTCCTGTCGGTCGACGCGATCCTGAACGTCGAGAACGGCGCCAGCGTGCGCGCGGGCGACGTGCTGGCGCGCATCCCGCGCGAGTCGTCGAAGACCCGCGACATCACCGGCGGCCTGCCGCGCGTGGCCGAGCTGTTCGAGGCGCGCAAGCCCAAGGATTTCGCCATCATCAGCGAGATCGACGGACGCGTCGAGTTCGGCAAGGACTACAAGACCAAGCGCCGCATCGTCGTGGCGCCGGCCGATACCAGCCAAGGCCAGCAGCCGGTCGAGTACCTGCTGCCCAAGGGCAAGCACATCTCGGTGCAGGAGGGCGACCACGTCGAGAAGGGCGACCTGTTGATGGACGGCAACCCGGTGCCGCACGACATCCTGAGCGTGCTGGGCGTCGAGGAGCTGGCCAACTACCTGATCAACGAGATCCAGGAGGTCTATCGGCTCCAGGGCGTCAAGATCAACGACAAGCACATCGAGGTGATCGTCCGCCAGATGCTGCAGAAGGTCGAGATCGACGATCCGGGCGACACCACCTATCTGGTCGGCGAGCAGGCCGACCGCAGCGAGTTCGACGCGATCAACGACCAGGCGGCCAAGGACAACGGCCGTCCGGCCAAGGCCAAGCCCGTGTTGCAGGGCATCACCAAGGCGAGCCTGCAGACCAAGTCGTTCATCTCCGCCGCCTCGTTCCAGGAGACCACGCGGGTTCTGACCGAGGCCGCGGTCTCGGGCCGGGTGGACGACCTGATCGGGCTCAAGGAGAACGTGATCGTCGGCCGCCTGATCCCGGCCGGCACCGGCAGCGTGATGGCCAGGCTCAAGGCGCTCGCGGCCGAGCGCGACCGGGCCATGGCCGGGGCGCTCGAGGGCGGCAAGCCGGCGGAGGCCGAGGAAAAGGCCCCCGACGAAGCGGCGGACTGACCTCCCGGAGGCCGGCCTCGGGGGCCGGTTTCCGGGGTCCAGGGGCCGTACCTGCCCTTGGCTTCCCGGCGGCAACGGCCCGGGGGCGGTCCGGGGGGCCGAGGACCCGCTCCACAAGCCCGTGGATAACCCCGGCAACGCCCCGTTTCCGGAGTGCGGCCATGCGGGCCCCCGCCGGTCCGGCGGACCGGCCGCAAACCGGCGGGAAACCGGGGAAAACGCGGGTTTCCGGTTGACGCTCCGAGGTCCGGACACTAGTATCCCGCGACCTTTTGGGGGGCTGGTGGTAGGCGCCGCCGCCTAGACGCAGCCCTGGCTTTCAAGCCGCGTTGACATAACCGCCCGCCGGCCGGTTGCCGGGCAGGGATGGGCCCCGCTGACGGGGCGTTGCAGCGACTAGCAAAACGCTGGCGATGGACGGTCGTCGCCGGCGACGGCGTTTGAGGAAGAGGAAGAAGAGGAACCGGAACGGGATGCCGACGATCAACCAGCTCGTGCGCAACGCGCGCCAGCCGCGCGCCAGCCGCAACAAAGTGCCCGCGATGCAGGGCTGCCCGCAGAAGCGCGGCGTCTGCACCCGCGTCTACACCACCACGCCGAAGAAGCCGAACTCGGCGCTGCGCAAGGTGGCCAAGGTGCGGCTCACCAACGGCCACGAGGTCGTGACCTACATCCCCGGCGAAGGCCACAACCTGCAGGAACACTCCGTGGTGATGATCCGCGGCGGCCGCGTGAAGGACCTGCCGGGCGTTCGCTACCACATCATCCGCGGCACGTTGGACACCCAGGGCGTCAAGGACCGGCGCCAGCGCCGGTCGAAATACGGCGCCAAGCGGCCGAAGTAAGCGGAACGGAGCTCGATACGATGTCGCGGCGTCACCAGGCCGAAAAGCGCGAGATCCTCCCCGACGCCAAGTTCGGGGACATGGTCGTCACCAAGTTCATGAACACGCTGATGTACGAGGGCAAGAAGTCGGTCGCCGAGCAGATCGTCTATGGCGCGTTCGACCGCCTGCACGAGAAAACCAAGGCCGACCCGCTGAAGGTGTTCCACGACGCGCTGGAAAACGTGCGCCCGCATCTCGAGGTGCGCTCGCGCCGCGTCGGCGGCGCCACCTATCAGGGGCCGGTCGAGGTCAGGCCCGAGCGCGCCCAGGCCCTGGCGATCCGCTGGATCATCGGCATGGCGCGCGCGCGCTCCGAGCACACGATGGTCGACCGGCTCTCGGGCGAGCTGCTGGACGCCGCCAACAACCGCGGCGGGGCGGTCAAGAAGCGGGAAGACACGCACCGCATGGCCGAGGCCAACAAGGCTTTCTCGCACTACCGCTGGTAAAGAAGCCCGAAGGACGCCCGCCCCATGCCCCGCACCACCCCGCTCGACCGTTACCGCAACATCGGCATCATGGCCCACATCGATGCCGGCAAGACCACCACGACCGAGCGAATTCTCTATTACACCGGCAAGTCCTACAAGATCGGCGAAGTGCACGAAGGCACCGCCACCATGGACTGGATGGAGCAGGAACAGGAACGCGGCATCACCATCACCTCGGCCGCCACGACCTGCTTCTGGAAGGACCACCGCATCAACATCATCGACACGCCGGGCCATGTCGACTTCACCATCGAGGTCGAGCGGTCTTTGCGCGCGCTCGACGGCGCGGTCGCGGTGTTCGACGGCGTCAACGGCGTCGAGCCGCAGTCGGAAACGGTGTGGCGCCAGGCCGACAAGTACAACGTGCCGCGCATCTGCTTCGTCAACAAGATGGACCGCGTCGGCGCCGACTTCTTCATGTCGGTGGACACCATCAAGGACCGGCTGGGCGCCGTGCCGCTGGTGCTGCAGCTGCCGATCGGCGCGGAAAGCGCCTTTGTCGGCGTGGTCGACCTGGTGCGCATGCGCGCGGTCACCTGGAAGGACGAAGCGCTGGGCGCGGAATACGCCACCGGCGAGATTCCCGAGGCGCTGAAGCAGAAGGCGGCGGAATTCCGCGCCAAGCTGGTCGAAACCGCGGTCGAGATGGACGACGCCGCGCTCGAGAAATACCTGGCCGGCGAGGAGCCGGACGAGAACACCCTCACCGCCTGCATCCGCAAGGGCACGGTCGCCAGCAAGTTCTATCCCGTGCTGTGCGGCGCCGCGTTCAAGAACAAGGGCGTGCAGCCGCTGCTCGACGCGGTGGTCGATTTCCTGCCCTCGCCGGCCGACGTGGCGGCCGTGATCGGCACCGACATGGACGGCAAGGGCGAGCAGATCGAGCGCAAGTGCGAGGACGCCGAGCCGTTCTCGGGCCTGGCGTTCAAGATCATGACCGACCCGTTCGTCGGCTCGCTCACCTTCATGCGCATCTATTCCGGCGCGCTCGCGAGCGGCACCGGCGTGCTCAACTCGACCAAGAACCAGAAAGAGCGCATCGGCCGCATGCTGCTGATGCACGCCAACACGCGCGAGGACATCAAGGAGGCATATGCCGGCGACATCATCGCGCTGGCGGGCCTCAAATACACCACCACCGGCGACACGATCTGCGATCCCGACAAGCCGGTGATCCTCGAGAAGATGGACTTCCCCGACCCGGTGATCGAGGTGGCGATCGAGCCCAAGACCAAGGGCGACCAGGAGAAGATGGGCGCGGCGCTGATGCGCCTGGCGCAGGAAGACCCCTCGTTCCGCGTCTCGACCGACCAGGAATCCGGCCAGACGATCCTCAAGGGCATGGGCGAGCTGCACCTCGAGATCAAGGTCGACATCCTCAAGCGCACCTACAAGGTCGACGCCAATGTCGGCGCGCCGCAGGTGGCGTACCGCGAGACCATCAGCCGCGCGGTCGAGCACGACTATACGCACAAGAAGCAGACCGGCGGCTCGGGCCAGTACGCGCGCATCAAGCTGCGCTTCGAGCCGGGCGCGCCGGGGTCGGGCTACGAGTTCGAGAACGAGGTGGTCGGCGGCGCGGTGCCCAAGGAATATGTCCCCGGCGTGGCGAAGGGCCTGGCTGCCGCGCGCGAAACCGGCGTGATCCTCGGCTTTCCGGTGATCGACTTCAAGATCGCGCTGATCGACGGCGCCTACCACGACGTCGACTCCTCGGCGCTCGCGTTCGAAATCGCCGCCCGCGCCGCCTTCAAGGAAGGCATCGCCAAGGCCGGCCCCAAGCTGCTCGAGCCGATGATGCGGGTCGAGGTGGTGACGCCCGAGGAGTACATGGGCGACGTGATCGGCGATTTGAACAGCCGGCGCGGCCAGGTGACCGGCATGGACAGCCGCGGCAACGCGCGCGTGGTCACGGCCATGGTGCCGTTGGCCAACATGTTCGGCTACGTCAACAACCTGCGCTCGATGAGCCAGGGCCGCGCCACCTACTCCATGCATTTCGACCACTACGCGCAAGTGCCGCAGGCCGTGGCCGACGAAGTGCGCGCCAAGCTGGCCTGAGGCGAGACGGAAACCAGGAAGAGAAACGGGAACACAGCGATGTCGAAGGCCAAATTCGCGCGGACCAAGCCGCACTGCAACGTAGGCACGATCGGGCACGTGGACCACGGCAAGACGTCGCTGACGGCGGCGATCACGAAGGTTTTGGCGGAGAGCGGGGGGGCGA
>JBQTIS010000139.1:0-2031 GCA_052387895.1 Rhodospirillales bacterium
CATTCGCGCAACCACCAGTTCGGCTGGGACGCCGAGGAGGCGGTGGAAAAGGCGCGCAAGCAGGTCGCCTCGATCATCGGCGCCGACGAGCGCGAGATCGTGTTCACCTCGGGCGCAACGGAATCGAACAACACGGCGCTGAAGGGCGTGGCGCGGTTCTACAAGGACCGCAAGGACCACATCGTCACCATCGTCACCGAGCATAAATGCGTGCTCGACAGCTGCCGGCACCTGGAACAGGAAGGCTTCAAGGTCACCTATCTGCCGGTGAAGCAGGACGGGCTGGTCGACCTCGGGCAGCTCGACGCCGCTATCACCGACAAGACCGTGCTGGTATCGGTCATGGCCGCCAACAACGAGATCGGCGTGATCCAGCCGCTGGCCGAGATCGGCAAGATTTGCCGCGCCAAGGGCGCGTTCTTCCACACCGACGCGGCCCAGGGCGTGGGCAAGATCCCGCTCGACGTCAACGCCATGAACATCGACCTGATGAGCATCTCGGGCCACAAGATCTACGGGCCGAAGGGCATCGGCGCGCTCTACGTGCGCCGCAAGCCGCGCGTGCGCCTGCAGGCGCTGATGACCGGCGGCGGCCAGGAACGCGGCTTCCGCTCCGGCACGCTGCCCACCCCCTTGTGCGTCGGCCTGGGCGAGGCCTGCGCCATCGCCCAGCGCGAGATGGGCGCGGAGGCCGAGCGCCTGCGGATGCTGCGCGAGAAGTTCTTCGCGGCGCTCAAGGACCGGCTGTCCGAGATCTACCTCAACGGCGACCACGACAAGCGCCTGCCCGGCAACCTCAACATCAGCTTCGCCTATGTCGAGGGCGAGGGGCTGATGATGGGCATCAAGGACGTGGCGGTGTCGTCGGGCTCGGCCTGCACCTCGGCCTCGCTCGAGCCCTCCTATGTGCTGCGCGCATTGGGGGTCACCGAGGATTTGGCGCATACCAGCTTGCGCATCGGCTTCGGCCGCTTTACCACCGAGCAGGAAGTGGATTACGCGGTCGAGCACATCGTGGCGGCGGTCAACCGCCTGCGCGAATTGAGCCCGCTGTGGGAAATGGCGCAGGAAGGCATCGACATCAAGTCGATCCATTGGGCCGGACACTGAGGCGGAAATAGGCGGAATGCCGCGGCGGCGCGGCGGAGGGCAAGCAGATGGCATACAGCGAAAAGCTCCTGGAGCACTACGAGAACCCGCGCAACGTGGGCGCGCTCGACAAGAACGCGGCCGACGTGGGCACCGGGCTGGTCGGCGCGCCGGCCTGCGGCGACGTGATGAAGCTGCAAATCCGGGTCAACGAGCAGGGCGTCATCCAGGACGCCAAGTTCAAGACCTTCGGCTGCGGCTCGGCGATCGCCTCGTCGTCGCTGGCGACGGAATGGATCAAGGGCAAGACGCTGGACGAAGCCGAGCTGATCAAGAACTCGCACATCGCCCAGCATCTGGCGCTGCCGCCGGTCAAGATCCACTGCTCGGTGCTGGCCGAGGACGCGATCAAGGCGGCGATCGCCGACTACCGCGCCAAGCACGGCGGCAAGCCGCAAGACTGAACGGCGCTCCAGGTACAAGCATGGACGGACCGGCAAGAATGGCGCGCCCGCAGGCGATGACGCTGACCGACGCCGCGGCCGAGCGCGTGAAGGCGCTGTTGGCCAAGCGCGGCAAGCCCTCGGCCGGCATCCGCATCGGGGTGCGCACCAAGGGCTGCTCGGGCTTGAGCTACACGCTCGAATACGCCGACGAGCGCGGCAGGTTCGACGAGGTGGTCGAAGCCAAGGGCGTGACCGTGATCATCGACCCCAAGGCCACGCTGTTCATCCTCGGCACCGAGATGGACTACGTCGAGGACAAGCTGCAGTCGGGCTTCGTGTTCAAGAACCCGAACGAGAAGGGCCGGTGCGGCTGCGGCGAGTCGTTCCACGTATAGGTTTCGCGCGACGGGCGCAGACAAGAACCGGCCGGCGCGGTCCCAACCCGCGCCGGCTTCTTTAGGTAGGCCGGGCGGATCGACGCCCGGCCGGCGCGCCG
>JBQTIS010000140.1:0-1635 GCA_052387895.1 Rhodospirillales bacterium
CGGAATGTGCCTGGCCGCGCTGGCCGCCATGTTGGCAGGCAGCGGCCCGGCCTGGAGCCAGGCCAAGGACCTGACCCTGGGCAACGTCAATCCGCCGAAGCACGGCACGTCCCTGGCGTCGCAGGAATTCATCGACAAGCTGGGGGCGCTTACCGGCGGCAAGCTCAAGGTGACCCACCACCATTCCGGCGCCTTGGGCGGCGAACGCGAGGTGGCGCAGCAGATCCAGCTCGGCGCGGTGGATTTCGGGCCGATCACCACGGCGCCGCTCAGCACGCTGGTGCCAGAGGTGTCGGTGTTCCAGCTGCCCTACATCTTCCGCGACTACGCGCACGTGTTCAAGGCGCTCGACGGCAGCGACACGATCACCAAGTACTACGACGGCGTTCTCGACAAGAAGGGCTTCAAGCTGATCGGCTTCATCGCCGCCGGCTATCGCGGCATCTACGGCCACTACGCCATCAACTCGATCAACGACGTCAAGGGCCGCAAGGTGCGCGTGCAGGAGGACAAGATCCTGGTGGCCACCTTCAAGGCGCTGGGCATGATCTCCACGCCCATCGCCTTCCCGGAAGTGGCGACGGCGCTGCAAACCAAGGTGATCGACTTCGCCGAGGGCGGCGTCAACACCTACTATCACAACAAGTTCTACGACATCGTCAAGTTCGTGGCCGACGTGCGCCACACGCACCAGGCCATCGCGCTGATCATGTCCAAGGCGTCGTGGGCCAAGCAGGACGCGGCCGGCAAGAAGGCGATCGAGGACGCCTGGAAGCACGCGCGCGAGTTCAACCGCAAATTCATCCTGGAGGAGGACAAATCGATCCAGGACCAGGTTAGGGCCAAGGGCGTGACCATCACCAAGCCCGACGCCGCGCCGTTCCGCCAGGCGACGCAGGGCGTGTACGAGGAATTTTACGCCACGCCCGCGGGCAAGGACGCCAAGAAGATGGTGGATTTCATCCTGGCCGTTAAGTAAGCGGCATGTCCGCCCACGGGGAGTCCGATCCGCCGCAATCGAGCGCCGCGACGGACCCGCTGAGGGGCGCTTATGACGGACTCGGTCATCTCGGCGGGTTGATTCTCGCCGTCATGGCCGGGGCCGTGTTCCTCCAGGTGGTCATGCGGTTTCTCGGCCGGGTCGGGATCGACGGCCTGGAAGAGGTGCCGCGCTACCTGTTCGTGTGGCTGGTGATGATCGGCGCCGCCTCCGCCATGCAGCGCGGCGAGCACACCATCCTCGATTACTTCATCAACCTGCTCGGGCCCCGGGCGCGGGCGCTCACCGTGGCGATCACGACAGGCGCGGGCATCGCCCTGTTTCTCTACCTCATCAAGCTCAGCTTCGTGCTGGTGCCCAATGCCCAATTGCAGTCCAGCGCGGGTCTGGGGCTGTCGCTCGGCTGGGTGTTCGCCGCCGTGCCGGTGGGCGCGGCGCTGATCGTGCTGCCGATGTTCCGCAAACTCTTTCAAGCGCTGAGGGAGCTGTGGCGGAAACCCTCCTGATCGTGTTCGTCGCCTTCATCCTCCTGGGCATGCCGGTCAGCATTGCGCTGGCGGTGGGCGCGCTCGCCGCGTCGATCTTTTATCCAATTCTGAACCCGATCATCATTCCCACGCGCTTCGTCGGCCTCT
>JBQTIS010000141.1:0-9943 GCA_052387895.1 Rhodospirillales bacterium
GCGCGGTTTTCGAACTGGCTGAACACCTGCGCCAGCTCGCCCTGCACGCGCACCGCGGATTCGATCTCGCGCTCCTGCTGGCCCAGGATCTCGCCGTGGGCGATGCGGCTGCGCAGCTTGGCGATGAATTCGGCCGGCGTCATCGGCTGCGGCTCGCCGCCCGCGATCGCGATCACCTGGCCGCCGGACCAGAACAGGCCGCGCAAGCCCTCCCAGTTCGGCTGCGCGCCCTCGCGGAAGCTGAACGCGGCGTAGAATCCGGCGATGAAGCGCCGGATCGCCTCGGTATCGGCGATCTGGTCGGTCATGCGTGCCTATACGCTATGCGCTTCGGGCGGCCGTTAAAACGGAATGTCGTCGTCGAGATCGCCGCCCTTGCGCGCCGCGCGCGGCGCGCCGCCGCCGGCGCCCGCCGGGGCCGGCTCGCCGCCCGCGTCCTCAGCCCCCGCGCCCGCGCCGCCCGCCTCGCCGCGGCTGCTGTCGAGGATCTGCAATTCGCCGCGGAAGCGCTGCAGCACCACCTCGGTCGAGTAGCGGTCCTGGCCCTGCTGGTCCTGCCACTTGCGCGTCTGCAACTGGCCCTCGACGAACACCTTGCGGCCCTTGCGCAGGTACTTCTCGCACACGTCCACCAGCCTATCGTCGAAGATCACGACGCGGTGCCACTCGGTCTTTTCCTTGCGCTCGCCGGATTGCTTGTCGGTCCAGCTTTCCGACGTGGCGAGCGACAGGTTACACACCCGCCCGCCCGACTGCATGGTGCGGATTTCCGGGTCGCGGCCCAGATTGCCCACCAGAATCACCTTGTTGACGCTGCCGGCCATGGCTTTCGTTTCCGTATCCTTAAGAAGCAGATGAAGCGGAGTGTACACCACGCCCGCTGTGGATAATTTCCTCTCGCCGATTAGGGCTCCAGATGCCTGCGTACGTCCATGCTTTCGTGCAGGACACGGACGATCTGCACACCGTCTTCGGCCGGCAGGTAGATTACGAGGTGGCGGCCTGTGCGAAACGAGCGCAGACTTGGCGCGATGTCCTCGCGTGCCATGCCGAGGGCGGGGGTCTGAGCCGAATTGCCGAAGCAGCGGAATAAGCCATCCAGATATCGGTCCCGCTGTTTGATGCCCCAATTTTGCTGCGTGTACTGCGCGATCTCCCGGATGTCCTCAAGGGCCAGAGCGCGCAGACGATAGGAACTCACTCGCGGATGCCGAGTTTGGCGGCCTCCGCGTCAAGCTCGGCCTTGAGTTTTTCGAACGAAAAATCCTCGACGATCGGGCTTCGCATCCCCTCGGCCACCGCTGCGCGTAGTTCTTTGAGCTTGCGCTGGTAGGTCTGGTCCTGGGCGGCCATCAGCCTCAACGCCTCGCGCACAACCTCGCTGGCGTTGTTGTACAGGCCGGATTTGACCTTGCGGCGGACCAATTCCTCCAGCTTCGGCGTCAGGGACACGTGCATGGGCGGCTCCTTGCGTTGCCCGGCAATATGCGCGGCCGACCACACTTTGTCAAAGTTTGATATTCCGCCGGATCGCTGAGCCCGTCGGCCCGGGGCTGGCTTTCCACAACCCCGCTCCCATATAGTGGCCGGTTCAACTCCGGCCGGAATCGATGCACAAGACCATCAGCGTTCGCGGCGCGCGCGAGCACAACCTGAAGAACGTCAACGTGGACCTGCCGCGCGACAAGCTGGTGGTGATCACCGGCCTGTCGGGCTCGGGCAAGTCCTCGCTGGCGTTCGACACGATCTACGCCGAGGGCCAGCGCCGCTATGTCGAGAGCCTGTCGGCCTATGCCCGCCAGTTCCTCGAGCTGATGGCCAAGCCCGACGTGGACACGATCGAGGGCCTGTCGCCCGCGATCTCGATCGAGCAGAAGACCACCTCGCGCAACCCGCGCTCGACCGTCGGCACCGTGACCGAGATCTACGACTACATGCGCCTGCTGTTCGCGCGGGTGGGCGTGCCCTACTCCCCCGCCACTGGCCTGCCGATCGAAAGCCAGACCGTCTCGCAGATGGCCGACCGCATCCTCGAGATGAAGGACGGCACGCGGCTGTACCTGCTGGCGCCGATCGCGCGCGGGCGTAAGGGCGAATACCGGAAGGAGTTCGACGACCTGAAGAAGCGCGGCTTCCAGCGCGTCAAGGTGGACGGCAAGCTGTACGAGATCGCCCAGGCGCCGGCGCTGAACAAGAAGTTCAAGCACGACATCGAGGTGGTGGTGGACCGCATCGTGGTCCGCAAGGACCTGGGCAACCGGCTAGCCGACTCGCTGGAGACCGCGCTGCAGCTGGCGGACGGGCTGGTGTTCGCCGAGAACGCCGACACGGGCGAGAGCACCGCGTTCTCCGCGCGCTTCGCCTGCCCGGTATCGGGCTTCTCCATCGACGAGATCGAGCCCAGGCTGTTCTCGTTCAACAATCCGTTCGGCGCCTGCCCGGTCTGCGACGGCCTGGGCGTCAGGATGTTCTTCGACCCCGAGCTGGTGGTGCCTGACGAGCGCTTGAGCCTGGAGGAAGGTGCGGTCGCGCCCTGGGCCAACTCGTCCTCGCAATACTACAAGCAGACGCTGCAAAGCTTGTGCCGGCACTACGACGTGTCGATGCGCACGCCGTGGCGCGACCTGCCGGCGCCCGCGAAAAAGGGCATCCTGACGGGCAGCGGCGACGATGACGTGACCATGGAGTACGACGACGGCCTGCGCCGCTACAAAACCAAAAAGCCGTTCGAGGGTGTGGTGCCGAACCTGGACCGGCGCTGGAAGGAGACCGACAGCGCCTGGGTGCGCGAGGAATTGCAGCGCTTCCAGAACGTCACGCGCTGCGAGACGTGCAGCGGCTATCGACTGAAGCCCGCCGCGCTGGCGGTGAAGGTGGGCGGCAAGCATGTCGGCGAGGTTTCGGACCTCTCGATCCTCGAGGCCGCGACATGGTTCCGCGAGCTGGACGCCAGGCTCAAGCCCAAGGACCGCGAGATCGCCGCGCGCATCTTGAAGGAGATCAACGAGCGCCTGGGGTTCCTGGTGAACGTGGGCCTGGAGTACCTCACGCTGTCGCGCGGCTCGGGCACGCTGAGCGGCGGCGAGTGCCAGCGCATTCGACTCGCCTCGCAGATCGGCTCGGGGCTGACCGGCGTGCTGTACGTGCTGGACGAACCCTCGATCGGCCTGCACCAGCGCGACAACCGGCGGCTGCTCGACACGCTGAAGCGCCTGCGGGACCTCGGCAACACCGTGCTGGTGGTCGAGCACGACGAAGAGGCGATCCGCAACGCGGACTACCTAGTGGACATGGGCCCGGGCGCCGGCACCCACGGCGGCAGGGTGGTGGCCGCCGGCCTGCCCGAGGAAGTGTTGCGAGCGCCCGACAGCGTCACCGCGCAATACCTCACCGGCTTCAAGCAGATTCCCGTGCCGGCGCGCCGCCGCTCGGTCGCCGGCATGCCCCGGCTGACGGTGGTGGGCGCGCGGGCCAACAACCTGGCGAACATCCGGGTGGATTTCTCGCTCGGCGTGTTCACCTGCATCACCGGCTTGTCGGGCGGCGGTAAGTCGTCGCTGGTGATCGAAACGCTGTACAAGGCGTTGGCGCGCCGCCTGCACGGCGCGCGCGAGCACGCGGGCGCGCACGACAAGATCCTCGGCGTCGAGCACCTCGACAAGATCATCGACATCGACCAGTCGCCGATCGGCCGCACGCCGCGCTCGAACCCCGCCACCTATACCGGCGCGTTCACGCCGATCCGCGACTGGTTCGCTGGATTGCCGGAATCCAAGGCGCGCGGCTATGGGCCGGGGCGGTTCTCGTTCAACGTCAAGGGCGGGCGCTGCGAGGCCTGCCAGGGCGACGGCGTCATCAAGATCGAGATGCACTTCCTGCCCGACATCTACGTGCAGTGCGACGTGTGCAAGGGCAAGCGCTACAACCGCGAGACGCTGGAAGTGCTGTTCAAGGACAAGACCGTCGCCGACGTGCTGGACATGACGGTCGACGACGGCGCCGAGTTCTTCAAGGCGGTGCCGTCGATCCGCGAGAAGCTGGTGACGCTGCAGCAGGTGGGCCTGGGCTACATCCATGTCGGCCAGCCCGCCACCACGCTCTCGGGCGGCGAGGCGCAGCGCGTGAAGCTGGCCAAGGAGCTGTCGCGCCGCGCCACCGGGCGCACGCTCTACATCCTGGACGAGCCCACCACCGGCCTGCATTTCGAGGACGTGCGCAAGCTTTTGGACGTGCTGCACGCGCTGGTGGACCAGGGCAACACCGTGCTGGTGATCGAGCACAACCTGGAAGTCATCAAGACCGCGGACTGGATCATCGATTTGGGGCCGGAGGGCGGCGCCGGCGGCGGGCGCGTGGTGGCCGAGGGAAGCCCCGAGCAGGTGGCGCGCGTGCAGGGCAGCTATACCGGGCAGTTCCTGGCGACCTACCTCAAGACCGCCGCGCCGGCGAAGGCGCGCAAGCGTGCTTAACCGATGAGCGTTTCCCGGCACGATCTCGAACGTGCCGTCCAGGCCGGCATCATCGCCGATGCGCAGGTCGAGCCGTTGCATCGATTCCTGGCGGCGACGGCAGCCGCATCGCAAGTATCGGCGCATTCGCCGCACACCGACGACGCCAAGGCCGTGCGCTTCAGCATGGTGCAGGTGCTGTGGTACGGCGGCGCGCTGATCGTGATGAGCGCGATGAGCATGTTCACCACCCTGGCGTTCGACAGGATGGGCGGGGCGGCGCTGACGGCCACCGCACTGGTCTATGCCGCCGCGTTCGTGGTCGCGGGCAACATCCTGTGGCGGCGCGGGTTGACGGTGCCTGGCGGGTTGCTGGTCGCCGTCGCCGTGGGAATGGCGCCGCTGGCGGTGTTCGGCGCGCAGGAGGCGATGGGATGGTGGACCGGCGCGGAGCCGCCCAAGCGCTTCCACGACTTCCATGTCTGGATCAAGTCGAGCTTCCTGCCGATGGAGGTCGCCACCGTCGCGGCCGGCGCCGTCGCGCTGCGGTTCTATCCCTTCCCCTTCATCCTGATGCCGATCGCGTTCGTCCTTTGGTACATGTCGATGGACCTGACGCCGTTCTTCTTCGGCGAGAAATGGGACCAGTGGGCGCAGCGTTCCATCGTTTCGTTGTGGTTCGGCCTGACGACGCTCGCCGTGGCCTGGGCCGTCGATCTGGGCGCGCGGCGCAACTTCGCGTTCTGGCTGCATCTCGCCGGGCTGCTGGCGTTCTGGGGCGGACTTTCGGCGCAGCACAGCGACAGCGAGCTGGCCAAGGCGGCCTATGCGCTGATCAATGTAGCGTTGATCCTGCTGTCCGTGTTCCTGGGAAGGCGCGCCTATGCCGTGTTCGGCGCCCTCGGCGTGTCCTATTATTTCGGCCATCTCGCTTACACGGTGTTCAAGGATTCGCTGCTGTTCCCGTTCGCCCTGTCGCTGCTCGGCATTGCGGTGACCGGGCTCGGTCTGGCTTATTACCGCCGCGAAGCGCGCATCGAGACCTGGATCGGCCGTGCCGTGCCGGCGCCGCTCCTGGCGCTGCGCCCGCCGCACGCGCGCGGGTTATAGCGCCGGCCGTGCTGGTGACGGCTTACCGGCCCGATCCCGGGCGGTGGTCCGCGGATTTCAGGAGGCGACGCACGCCATGAAACGCCGGGCAGTCGAGCTGGTCCACGAAGGCCGCTATGCGGCCGAGGTTCCAGTCGAATTGATCGACCAGGAGGGAAGCTGGTCGCCAACGCTGTCGCTGGACGACGCGCGCAAGCTCGAGGCCGTGCGGCATGCGCTGCGGCGCAACGACCTCGCGGCCGCGGCCAAGCTCGGCCGCGTGTTCGAACTGACGCCGATTGCGGTGAAATGACCGCCGGCCGGACTCGCGCGAGCGGGCGGGCATAGGCAGCCCCCGCTGCGCGGGGCGAGGGGCAGGACGAAGCTGCATCGTACCGCGCTGGCCCTTCGCGTCACATCTCTGTAACCTCCGACTCCCCGCTTTTGCCGCGCGAGGCGCGTTCCGATGAAGCTCGATCTGCCGCTGATGGCGCTGGTGCTGTGCGCCGCGCTGATGCACGCGAGCTGGAACGCGATCATCAAGTCCGAGCGCGACCGGCTGATCGGCTTCGGCGTGGTGATGATCGCCGGCACCGTGATTTGCGCGCCGCTGCTGCCGTTCCTGGGGCCGATGTCGTGGTCGGCGGTGCCGTGGCTGCTGCTATCGGCCCTGATCCACGTGTTCTACTATTTCTTCCTGCTCAGCGCCTACGCGCATGGCGATCTCAGCCACGTCTATCCCATCGCGCGGGGCTTGGGGCCCACGCTGGTGGCGATCTTTTCCGGCGCGCTGATCGGCGAGCATCTGCGCTTGTACGAGGCCGGCGGCGTGCTGCTGGTGTCGCTCGGCATCATGGCCCTGGCGCTGGCCCGGGGCTTCCGCGACTGGGGCGGGCGCGGCACGGTGTTCGCGGTGGTCACCGGCTTCACCATCGCCGGCTACACCTTCGCCGACGGGCTGGGGGCGCGCGCCTCGGGCAACGCCATCGCCTATATCGCCTGGCTCAACGTGCTGGAAGGCCCGTGGGTGCTGGTGTACGCGATGCTCCGGCGCGGGGCCGGGCCGGTGCTGATCTATCTCGGCGACCGGGGCTGGCGCTCGGCCATCGGCGGGATCATCGCCACCCTCGGCTACGGCATCGCCATCTACGCGCTCAGCGTCGGCGCCATGGCGCACGTGGCCGCCTTGCGCGAGACCTCGGTGCTGTTCGCCACGGTCATCGGCACGCGGCTGTTGGGCGAGCCGTTCGGCGCCAGGCGCGTGCTGGCCGCCGGCATGATCGTCGCGGGGCTGGTGCTGATGAACCTGAGGTTGTAGTCTTGCCGCGCTCGGGCCCGCGACAGACGCCCGGGAACCCAAGAGGCCCACGCCCCAACGCGCAACGCCTCCAAGCTCTGTCCTTGCTCGGGAAGCGACCCGGAAAGGACGCGCCATGGCCGTTGCCTCCGCCCCCAAACCTTTCGTCAAGCCGCGCGGCGCGCTGCTGCTGTCGTCGTCGGACGTGCGCGCGGCGCTGCCGCTCAAGGACTGCATCGACGCGGTCGAGCGGGGCTTCGTGCTGCACGCGCGCGGACAGAGCCTCGGCCCCGGCGCGCTCGGCATCCATGCCCGGGGCGGCGGATTCCACATCAAGGCGGCGGGGCTGACCCTGGACCGGCCCTACTTCGCCGCCAAGACCAACGCCAATTTTCCCGGCAACGCCGCGGCTTTCGGCCTGCCGACCATCCAGGGCGCGGTCATGCTGTGCGACGCGGAATGCGGGTTTCCGCTGGCGGTGATGGATTCCATGTCGTTGACGGCGATCCGCACCGCCGCCGCCACGGGCGTGGCCGCGCGTCACCTCGCGTTGCCTGGGGCGGCTACGCTGGCGCTCGCGGGCTGCGGCCGGCAGGCGGCGGACCAGATCGCCGCCGTGGCGGCGGTGCGGCCAATCAAGCGCGTCTTCGCGCACGACCGCGACGCAGCCCGGGCGCGGCAGTTCGCCCACGAGCGATCGCGCAGCCTCGGAATCCCGGTCGAGGCCGTCGAGGATTTCGCGGCCGCCGCGCGCCGGGCCGGCATCGTGGTCACCTGCACCACGTCGACCGCGCCCCTGCTGCATCAAGGCGACGTGCCGCCGGGGGCGTTGATCGCCGCCGTCGGCGCCGATAACCCGGAGAAGTGCGAAATCGCCCCCGCGCTGATGGCCGCTTCCGCCGTCGTGGCGGACAGCCTGGAGCAATGCGCGGCGTTCGGCGACCTGCACCACGCCATCGCCGCCGGGGCGATGCGGAGGGACGACGCGCGCGCCGAGTTGGGCGCGGTGGTCGCCGGCGCGGCGACGGGCCGGCGCGGGGCGGACGAGATCGTCGTGTTCGATTCCACCGGCACGGCGGTGCAGGACGTGGCGGCGGCGGCGCTGGCCTATCGCAACGCCCTGGCGCGTAGCCTCGGGACCTGGTTCGACTTTGCGGCCTGAGGGTTTACAATTTCCGTATGACCGGACGCGCAGAAAAACCGATCCACGTCGTCGGCGGTGGCCTCGCCGGCAGCGAGGCGGCCTGGCAGATCGCGCGCGCCGGCGCGCCCGCCGTGCTGCACGAGATGCGCCCGGGGCGCGGCACCGAGGCGCACGTGACCGGCACGCTGGCCGAGCTGGTGTGCTCCAATTCGTTCCGCTCCGACGACGCGCGCGCGAACGCCGTGGGCCTGTTGCACGAGGAGATGCGGCGCTGCGGCTCGGTGATCATGGCGGCGGCCGACGCCAACCAGGTGCCGGCGGGCGGCGCGCTGGCGGTCGACCGCGTGGGCTTCGCCGCCGCCGTGCAAGGCCGAATCGAAGCCGAGGAGCTGATCGAAATCCGCCGCGAGGAGATCGCGGGGCTGCCGCCCCAGGACTGGGACAGCGTCATTGTCGCCACCGGCCCGCTCACCTCCCCCGCCCTGGCCGAGGCGGTGCGCGGGTTGACCGGCGCCGACTCCCTGGCGTTCTTCGACGCCATCGCGCCTATTGTGCATAAAGATTCAATAAATCTGTCGGTGGCGTGGTTCCAGTCGCGCTACGACAAGCCGGGGCCCACGCGCCCCCAGGGCGGCGGCGGGGCGGACTACATCAATTGTCCGATGGACCAGGCGCAATACGACGCCTTCATCGCCGCGGTGCTCGCGGGCGAGAAGACCGAGTTCAAGCAATGGGAGGGCACGCCCTATTTCGAGGGCTGCCTGCCGGTCGAGGTGATGGCCGAGCGTGGGCCCGAGACGCTGCGCTTCGGGCCGATGAAGCCGGTGGGGCTGACCGATCCGCGCACCGGCCGCCGCCCCCACGCCGTGGTGCAGCTGCGCCAGGACAACGCGCTGGGCACGCTCTACCCCATGGTGGGATTCCAGACCAAGCTCAGGCACGGCGAGCAGGCGCGAATCTTCCGCACGATCCCGGGCCTGGAGAAAGCCGAGTTCGCGCGCCTGGGGGGCCTGCACCGCAACACCTATCTCGATTCCCCGCGCCTGCTCGACTTCTCGCTGCGGCTGAAGGCGATGCCGCGCCTGCGCTTCGCCGGCCAGGTGACGGGCGTGGAGGGCTACGTCGAGAGCGCGGCGATCGGGCTGCTGGCGGGACGGCTCGCCGCCGCCGAGCGGCTGGGCCAGGCGCCCGCGCCGCCGCCGCCGACCACCGCGCTGGGCGCGCTCATCAATCACATCACCGGCGGGCACCTCGCCGCCAAGATCGAAGGCGGCGCGAAGAGCTTCCAGCCGATGAACGTGAATTTCGGCCTGTTTCCGCCGCTCGACCCGGGCGACGAGGCGCGGCTGAAAAAAGCCGACCGCAAGCCGGCGCTATCGGCCCGCGCGCTGAAAGACCTGGACGATTGGCTCGGCGCCGCGAAGCGCCAAGCCGCCGAATAGCCCCGTCAGTACCGCCCCATCAGCGCCGCGGCGGCGACGCGCCAGGCCGCGAGCGGTAGGCGGCGTGCAAGAGCGGGCGACAACGGATCGTAACCGCTCCGCGCAAGCGTCTTCAGGTAGCCATCCGCCAATCGTGCCGGCAGCAGCGCGGGCAGCGCCGCGCGCCCGACGTCTCGGCGCAACGCCCGCGCCGCGCCGAGATGCGCCCGGGCCGCATCGGCCATTGCGCGCGCGACGGCCGATAGCGCCGGCGACGGGCGAAGCTCGAACAGCTCGGCCGGCGACGCACCGTGCCGCGCCATCAGCTCCCGCGGCAGGTATTGGCGCTTGGCGCGGGCATGGAACGCGGCCGAGCGCAGCAAGCCCGTCAGCGCCCAGGCCAAGGCGACGTGGCGCACCGCCTCGCGCGCCCGGTCGTCGTCGACGCCGAGCACGGCCAGCGACAGCGCCGCCAGCGCCCCGGCGGTGCCCTCGGCATAGACTTCGAGCGCCGCCAGGTCGCCGGGCGGCCCCGTATCCATGT
>JBQTIS010000142.1:0-7717 GCA_052387895.1 Rhodospirillales bacterium
CGGCTATATCTCGCCCTATTTCGTGACCAATGCCGAAAAGATGCTGGTCGAGCTCGACAACCCCTACATCCTGCTGCACGCCGACAAGCTTCCCGGCGTCCAGGTATTGCTTCCCCTGCTCGAAGCGGTGGTCAAAAGCGGCCGGCCGCTGCTGGTGGTTGCCGAGGATATCGAGGGCGAGTCTCTGGCCACGCTGGTGGTCAACAAGCTGCGCGGCGGCTTGAAGGTCGCGGCCGTGAAGGCCCCGGGCTTCGGCGACCGCCGCAAGGAGATGCTGCAGGACATCGCCGTCCTGACCGGCGGTCAGGTCATCACCGCGGATACCGGAATCAAGTTCGAGAACGTGACCCTCGACATGCTGGGCAAGGCCAGGAAGGCCCGCATCGACAAGGACAACACCACGATCGTCGACGGCGCCGGCAAGAAGACGGATATCCAAAGCCGGGTGGCGCAGATTCGCGGCGAAGTCGAGGAAACCAGCTCGGAGTACGACAAGGAGAAGCTGCAAGAGCGCCTGGCCAAGCTCGCCGGCGGCGTCGCGATCATCCGCGTCGGCGGCGCCACCGAGGTCGAGGTGAAGGAGCGCAAGGATCGCGTCGACGACGCGATGCACGCGACCCGCGCCGCGGTCGAGGAGGGCGTCGTGGCGGGCGGCGGCGTCGCCCTGCTCTACGGCACGCATGCGCTCGTCCGGCTGAGGTCCGAGAACGCCGATCAGAAGGTCGGAATCGACATCGTGCGCCGCGCGCTTCGGGCGCCGGTATCGCAGATCGCCGTCAACGCCGGCGCAGATGGGCCGGTCGTCGTTGGAAAGCTGTTGGAGAAAGGCGACCCCCATTATGGCTTCGATGCGCAGAAAGGCGAATACACCCACATGGTGAAGGCCGGCATCATCGATCCGACCAAGGTCGTGCGCCTGGCGTTGCAGGGTGCCGCATCCGTGGCGGCGTTGCTGATCACCACCGAGGCGATGGTCGCCGAGAAATCCGAGGAAAATTCGCCGGACAATTCATGAGCATCGGCATGAAGGACCTGCTTGCCGCGGCCGAGAAAGGCGACGCCACGTCGCAGTTCAACCTCGGCGTCGTGCACGACAATCTGTTGAACGACACCGGCAGTCATGGGTCCAAAAGCAATCGCGCGGAAGCCATCAAGTGGCTGCTGCAAGCGGCCGAACAGGGCATGCCGCGCGCGCAGGTCAGGCTCGCCAAGATCTATGCTGGCGGGCCCGAGGCATCGGGAGACGATGTGCGGGCCTGCACCTGGTTCCTTCTGGCGGCGATGCGGCTTAGCGGCGCGCAGCGCGACAGCGCCCAGTCCGGCTACGACCGGATCGCGCGCCACATGGCGCCGGCGCAGATCGCCAAGGCGCAGCGCCTGGCGCGCCTGTGGAAGCCGCCGCTCAAGCTGCAAGATACCGTCGCTTTGGCCGCGTCACCATAGCGGGCGATCGCGCCGCTGACGAAAACCCGGGAAGTACGCGGCAGCTCCTTCGGCGTGTCATCCGATCCTCTTCCCATCGCTTTAGCGCCCCTTCATCCACCCCAGGCCGCAGAGCTAGTTTCTTGCGCGGGAAGCCGAGCGCTTGCGGCGGGCGGCGATGCCCCGCTCCCCGAGGGTCCGGGGGGCGGGGAACGGGCTATGGCCCAGGAACGAAGTGATCCGTGGCAGGTATCGGGTTGCCGGGATAGTCTTGTCCTTCTCCCAGTTCAGGACCGTGAAGGCATCGACCCTGAAAAGCTTACCTACGTCCTTCTGCCGGAGCCCCAATTCCATCCGACGGCGGAGCAGATGTTCACCAAGGGTGGAAGGGTTCTCAGAATACGGCTTGGAAATTTTCGTTTTGAGACAGACCCTTACGAATGGCAAAAAGGCAACGCGGTTTTGCCGCTGCGGGCATCTCGACGACGCGGCGCTGACCTGCTCGCGCGCGCCGAAATGCGCGCAGGAATACCAGGCCAAGATTTCCGGGCCGCTGTTCGATCGAATCGATCTGCATGTCGACGTGCCGGCGGTGCCGGCCTCGGACCTGTCGCTGCCCAACCCGCGCGAGGGCACGGCCGAGGTGGCCTCGCGCGTGCTGCGGGCGCGCGCGGTGCAGACCAGGCGCTACGAGGGTTACGGCGCGGCCTGCAACGCCGAGGCCGACGGCACGCTCTTGGAAGAGGTGGCCGCGCCCGACCGGGACGGGCGCGATCTTCTCAACCAGGCCGCCGAGAAGCTCAAGCTCACGGCGCGCGGCTATCACCGCGTCATGCGCGTGGCGCGCACGCTGGCCGATCTCGACGGCGCGTTCAGGGTCGGCCGGCTGCACATCGCCGAGGCGCTGAGCTATCGCAGGCTTGCGCCGGGCAGATAGGGTTGCGGCTTTTTCCCGAAAGCGCCGGCGGCGACGCCAGGCTCCTGATCGCGGCCAAGGGCCTGCGCGCGCTGGGCGACGGCTTCGTCAGCATCCTGTTGCCCGCCTATCTCTTGGCCCTGGGCCATGGCGCCTTCGAGGTGGGGGTTCTGACCACGGCCACGCTTCTGGGCTCGGCCGCGCTCACCATGCTCGTGGGCATGATCACGGCCAGATTCGGGCATCGCCGGCCGCTGCTTTTCGCTTCCGCGTTGATGGTGCTCACGGGCCTCGGCTTCGCCGGGTGCGAAAGCTTCTGGCCGCTGCTGGCGATCGCCTTCGTCGGCACGCTCAACCCGTCCTCGGGCGACGTCAGCGTATTCTTGCCGATCGAGCATTCGCTGCTGGCCACCCAGGTGGCCGAGAAGGACCGCACCGCCGTGTTCGCGCGCTACAGCCTCGCCGGATCGCTGATGGGCGCGTTCGGCACGCTGCTGGCGGCCGTGCCCGATCTGACGGCGGGCGCGCTGGGCGTTTCCCCTCTCGCCGCGATGCAGGCGATGTTCCTGTTCTATGCCGCGCTCGGGGGCGCGGCGGGGCTGATCTATCGCGGCCTGCCCGACGCGCGAGCGGACGCGCCGCGCGAATCGAGCCGGCCCCTGGGCCCGTCGCGCGGCATCGTCTACCGCCTCGCGGCGCTGTTCGGCGTCGACGCGTTCGCGGGCGGGTTCCTGGTGCAGTCGATCCTGGCGCTCTGGCTGTTCCAGACCTACGGCCTGCCGGTCGCGGCGGCGGCCAACATCTTTTTCTTCACCAGCCTGCTCTCGGCCGTGTCGTTCCTGGCCGCGGTCCAGATCGCGCGGCGCATCGGCCTGGTCAACACCATGGTGTTCACGCATTTGCCGGCGAACATCTGCGTCGTGCTGATTCCGTTCGCTTCCGATCTCTACCTCGCGGTCGCGTTGCTGATGCTGCGCAGCCTATTGTCGCAGATGGACGTGCCGACGCGCACGTCCTACGTGATGGCCGTGGTCACGCCGCCCGAGCGGCCGGCCGCGGCCGGCCTGACCGCCGTGCCGCGCAGCCTGGCCTCGGCGGTAAGCCCCAGCATCGCGGGCTATCTGTTCGCCGTATCCGGCTTCGGCTGGCCGCTCCTGGTCGGCGGCGCGCTCAAGATCGTCTACGATCTCGCGTTGCTGGCGATGTTCCGCCACGTAAAGCCGCCGGAAGAACAAGGCCAGCGCCGGAAAGGCGATGCATGACCGTCCTGCTTTCCTGGAACATCCAGTACGGCAAGGGCGTGGACGGCGCGCTCGACCTCGGGCGCGTGGTCGCGACCGCCCGGGCGATGGGCCCGTTCGACGTGCTGTGCGTGCAGGAGGTGGCGGTCAACTTCGCCGAGATGGGCGGCGGCGCGGACGTGGACCAGACGGCGCAGCTCGCGGCGCTGCTGCCGGGCTACGCGCCGTTCTTCGCTCCCGCGGTCGATCTCATGGGCCCGAACGGCGCGCGCCAGCGGTTCGGCAACATGATCTTCTCGCGCCTGCCCGTGCTTGCCGCCGCGGCGCATCTGCTGCCGCGCCCGGCCGATCCAGCGGTCATGCACATGCCGCGCGGCGCGGCCGAGGTTCTGGTTGAAACCCGGCGCGGGCCCTTGCGTGTGATGACCACGCACCTCGAGTTCCATGGGCTCGCGCAGCGCCTGGCTCAGGCCAAGGCCCTGCGCGCGCTTTATGCCGCGGCGGCGGCCAACGACCGGCGGAAACCGCATCCCGGCCCCGGCCCTTACCGCGTCTTGCCCCCGGCTATCGGCACGGCGATCTGCGGCGATTTCAATTTCGAGGCCTCGGAGGATTCCTACGCGGCGATCGCCGGGAAATTCGCCGACGACGCCGAGGCGTTGATCGACGCCTGGGCCGCGCGCTATCCCGGCGCCCCGCACGCGCCCACCTGCGGCATCTTCGACCGCGAGCAATGGAAGCAGGGGCCGCACGCGCGCGACTTCTTTTTCGTCTCGTCGGGGCTTGCCGCGCAGATCGAAAGCGTCGAAGTGGATACCCGGACCGCCGCGTCCGACCATCAGCCCGTGCGGCTGGCGCTCGAGGATTGAGGCCTGTGCGCCAGCCATAGCCCCAGGGCGACGCAACCCAGGCCCGCCAGCGACGGCGCCGTCACCGCTTCGCCGAGGAACGCCGCGCCCAGCAGCATGGCGGTGACCGGCGACAGCGCCAGGAATACCGTGACGCGCGTGGGCGTGGCGTTGTTCAGCGCCCACAGCCACAGGAAATAGAACACGCCGCTGCTCAGGCCGATGAACGCCACCGCCGCCCATCCCCGCGCCGACAGACCGGGCGCCTGCGCGAAGAATCCCTCGCCCCAAGCCGGCACGGCCAGGAACGCGACCGAGGCAAGCATGGCGAGCGCGCTCACGGGCAGCGTCGGATACTTGCGCAAATAGGGCCGGTACAGCACCGCGCAGGCGGCACCACAAAGCGCGCTGGCCAACACCGCGATCTCGCCGATCCAGCCATCCGCGCCGGAGCCGGCGGCCTTTTCGCCCAGCGCCAGGCCCACGCCCAGGATCGTCGCCAGCACGCCCAGGGTCTTGGGCGCGGTCAATCGCTCATGGCCCAGCGCGGCGGCGATCAGCATGGTCAGCAGCGGAAACAGCGCGAAGATCAGCGCCGCGCGCCCGGCGGGAATGTAGCGCAGGCCGAAATTGAGCAGCCAAATCAGAACGCCGAACTGCGCGATGCCGAGGGCCGCGATCGCCGGCAGGTCGCGGCGCTCGAACCGCGCGCGCTCGGCCGCGACCAGGGCGGGAACGAGGCACAGGAACCCGATGGCGTAGCGCAGCATCGCCAGCGAAGCCGGGTCGATCTCGGCCAGCACGAAACGCGAGGCCACGGTGGCCGCGCCCACCTGCACGCCGGTCGCCGCCGCGGCCAGCGCGGCCAGGCCCGCGCGCCGGCTCAAAGCTTCAAGTCCCAGGTTTCGCCCATCAGGTCGCGGCCGAAGCTGCGGTGCGGCTCACTGTGCGTCAGCTTGAACCCGGCCCTCACGTAGATCGCGCGCGCGGCGTGCAGCACGTCGTTGGTCCACAGCGTGATCTTGCGGTAGCCGGCGGCGCGGGCGAAGGCGATGCACTCCTCCACCAGGCGCTTGCCCAGGCCCAGGCCGCGCGCCTTGGGATCGACGATCAAAAGGCGCAGCTTGGCGACCGATCTCGACTTCCGCACCAGGAAAACCGAGCCTACGGGCTCGCCGTTCAGCTCCGCGATCCAGCAGCGCTCGCGCGCGGGATCGAACTTGTCGATGAAGTCCGCCGCGATGCGCGCGACCAAGGCCTCGAACGTCGCGTTCCAGCCGTACTCCCCGGCATAGAGCCGGCCATGCGCGGCGATCACCCAGCCCATGTCGCCGGGCCGGTGCCCGCGCAGCAAGAAGGACGGTCTCGCGGTCTCGGGCGTCTTGGCGTCGCCCAGCAGCGCCTCGATGCGTTGCATGGCGGCGATGGCAGCGTCCTGGTCTGGCTCCGGCAGGCGCTTCAGCATCGCCGCCACGTCCTCGTGCTGGCGGCGCTCGAGCGGCGCGAACACCCGGACGCCCCGGGCCGTCAGCCGAAGATGGCGCCGCCGCCCGTCCAGGTCCGAGCGGCGGCGCTCGATCAGCCCGCGGCGCTGGAAGCCGCGCAGGATGCGGCTCAAGTATCCCGCGTCCAGCCCCAGCTCGCGGCACAGCGCGCTCGCGGTCGGCGCTTCGCGGTGCCGCAACTCGTACAGCACCCGCACCTCGGTCAGCGAAAACGGGCTCTTGAGCGTGCCCTGGTAGTGCAGCACGCCAATCCGCCTGGTGTAGAAGCGGTTGAACCGGCGCGCCGCGTGCACCCTTGCGTCCAGTCCGGCGGCGGCGGTGGCCATGTCGTTCGCTCCCGTCGCGGTTTCCGGCAGTCTCGGGTTATTAGTTGACGGAGTCAAGTAATTGGCCGGCCCCATAGCCGGGTTGCCCGGACCGCGCCGCCCCGGGCTAAGCTTCGCGCGCCGGGCTTTATCTGGGACCTTGATCTGGGACAAGGCGCCCTTGCATCGGCCCTGCCACACATGGAATGAGGAGGGTGGACATGCCGCAACCGTCGCCCCGCTCGCGCATGGAAGCCGTGGCCGCGGACATCGCGCGGATGCGGGTGGATGCGATCGTCAACGCCGCCAACCAGCGGCTGATCCGCGGCGGCGGGGTCGACGGCGCGATCCACCGCGCGGCCGGACCGGAATTGCAGCAAGAGCTGCTGGCCCTCGGCGGCTGTCCCACGGGCCAGGCGCGGATCAGCCGGGCCTATCGTCTGCCGGCCAGGCGCATCATCCACACCGTGGGCCCGGTGTGGCGCGGCGGCGGCGCGGGCGAGGCCGAACTGCTGGCGGGCTGTTACCGCTCGTCGCTTAGGCTCGCGGCCGAGCACGGGCTGAAGACCGTCGCCTTTCCCGCGATCTCCACCGGCATCTACGGCTATCCGCTGGAAGCCGCCGCGCGGATCGCGGTCGCGACCGTCGCCGAGATTCTCGCCAACGAGGCCGCGATCGAGCGCGTGTCGTTCTGCTGCTTCGGCGACGACGCACTGGCGGCTTACGCGCGCGAACTGGCCGCGCTCGGGCCATGAGCATCCGCAACTTCACGTTTCTGCTGCGCCCGCGAAGCGTGGCGCTGATCGGCGCCAGTCCGCGCCCCGGGTCGGTCGGCAACGTGGTGTTGCGCAACCTGCTGGCGGGCGGGTTCAAGGGCCCGGTATGGGCGGTCAACCCCCGGCACGCGGCGATCGACGGAAAGCCGTGCTTCGCCGATATCGCCGCGCTGCCGCAAGCGCCCGATCTCGCGGTCATCGCCACGCCGCCCCAAAGCATCCCCGCCATCGTCGGCGACTTGGGCGCGCGCGGCACGAAGGCCGCCGTGGTCATCACCGCCGGCCTCGACGAGGCGCAACGCCGGGCGACGCTCGAAGCGGCGCGCCCGCATCTGCTGCGCGTCGTCGGGCCGAACTGCCTGGGCGTGGCCGTGCCCGGAATCGGGCTCGACGCCACCTTCGCCCATGCGCCGCCATTGGCCGGCGATCTGGCCTTCGTCACCCAATCCGGCGCGATCATGACCGCGATCGTCGACTGGACGCGCGCGCGCGGCATCGGCCTGTCGCATCTGGTGTCGCTGGGCGACATGGCCGACGCCGATTTCGGCGACATGCTCGACTATCTCGGCGGCGACGGCCAGGTGCGCGCCATCCTGCTCTACATCGAGGCGGTCACGAACGCGCGCAAGTTCATGTCGGCCGCCCGGTCGGCCGCGCGCCTCAAGCCGGTCGTCGCGATCAAGGCGGGGCGGCACGAGGCCGGC
>JBQTIS010000143.1:0-1755 GCA_052387895.1 Rhodospirillales bacterium
CGTACTGGTCGCCGCGCGCGCCGCCCTTGCCGCGCGGCACGCCGCGCCCCTTGAGGCGCAGCCGGGTGCCGGTGTCGGCGCCCTTGGGCAGCTTCACCGCCACGCGGCCGTCGATGGTCGGCACCTCGATGCCGGCGCCCAGCACCGCCTCCTGCACCGAAACCGGCGCCTCGATATGGATGTCGAAGCCCTCGCGCCGGAACAGCTTATGCGGGCCGACCGTCACCTGGATCAGCGCGTCGCCGGGCTCGCCGCCGCCCAGGCCGTCCATGCCCTTGCCCTTCAGGCGCAGGGTCTGGCCGGTCTCGGTTCCCGGCGGGATCGCGATGTCCAGCGTCTGCCCGTCCGACAGCGTGACGCGGCGCTTGGCGCCCAGGGCCGCGTCCAGGAAATCGACGGTCAGCGAATAGGCGACGTCGCCGCCGCGCGCGCGAAACCCGCCGCGCCGCCGGCCGCCGCCCAGGATCTCCTCGAAGATCGCGCTGGGGTCGAAGCCGCCGAACTCGGCATCCCCGCCGCCGCGGCCGCCCCAGAAGCCGCCGCCCGCGCCCGTGCCGCCTTGGGGGCCGCCTTGGGCGCCGGCGCGGCCGCGGCGGCCCCAGGCCTCGCGATAGGCGTGTTCCGGCCTGGGGTTGCCCTGGGCGTCGATCTCGCCGCGGTCGAAGCGCGCGCGCTTGGCCGAATCGGACAAAAGGTCGTAGGCCGCCGAAACCTCCTTGAACCGCCGCTCCACCTCCGGCTTGCCGGGATTGAGGTCGGGGTGCAGGGATTTCGCCAGTTTGCGGTAGGACCGCTTGATTTCCTCGGGCGGGGCGTCGCGGCGCACGCCCAGCACGTCGTAGGGGTCGCGCATCGGCGATTCTAGGTGGGGATCAAGGCAGGAATTTCCAGCGCCCGGTCTGCTGGCGGCAGGCGAACCGGCCGGTCGCCTGGACCTGGCTCTTCACGTCGCCGCCGACCTTCTGGCGCAGCTGCACCTCGTGGGCGTATTCGCGGCAATAGGCGCCGTCGGCCAGTTGGAAGGTGCGCGTGGGCGTGAACGTGCCGGTGGTGCCGGTCTCGGGGTTGATCCAGCCGCGCCCCTTGCCGTCCTGGGTGTATTCGAGCGCGAGCTGCGCCGAGCGTTCGGCGTAAAGATCGTCGGCGCGCGAGATCAGGATGACGCTCTTGTCCTTGCGGAAGACATCGAGGATCGACACGCCCTCGGCCGCGGCGTTGACGCCGGCCGGCAGCGGGTCGGGCCGCCTGGGCGCGGGCGCGGCCGCCGGCGCCGCGATCGCCGCCTGGCCGCCTTGCCTCGGCGCCGCCCCGGCTGCCGGGCCGGCCGTCGGCAGGCTCGGCAGATCGGCGGCCGAAGGGGCGGGGAAGGCGGTCGGCGACTTGTCGAGCGGTTTCTTGAGCGCCTTTGCGGCCTCGGCGGCCTCCTGGCCGGTCTTCCAGGTCGACTGGGTGGCCTCGCCGGGCATCGCTTTTCTTGGGTCATAGGCCGCGGCGCCGGTCATCAGCGACGTCTTCGGCGGCGGGGGTTCGTCCTCGCCGCCGCCGCCGCCGAAGCCCAGGCACCCGCCCAGCAGCGCCGCCAGCGCCAAAGCCGGCGCCGCGGCTCTCAGTTGCTTCAGGATCGCCGCCAACGCCATGGTTCCGGGCTCGCTCTCCCATGCCGGCCGGCCCCGGCCCGCGGCCGCCCGGGCCTTAACCTGGGTAACCGGCCTGCCTGCCCGATATCAGAGACCTGTTCCGGGCGGCCTCCGGCAA
>JBQTIS010000144.1:0-14424 GCA_052387895.1 Rhodospirillales bacterium
CCGCTTGATCCCCTTGCCGTGCTGGTAATGCTCAAACCGAATCCGCGCGATCGTCTCCACGCCCGTCATCCCCCGGACCCCCTCGACCAATGCCAAGGAGGTCGTCTGCCACATCATTCAGGGGGGCTAGGATTCGACGCGATATCCGCCCCTCAAGGGGCTAACATTCCATGCGATTTCACACCTTACCCACCCCGGCGTCGTTGAACACGACCAGATGGAGCGGCACGGCCAGCGCGAATTCGCCTGAGCTCGACCCGCCATGCGATCCGACGACCGCGATGGCGCCGGCGTCCGCGGGCGCGATCTTGGTGATGGAATCGAGCAGCAGCACGCACCCGCCGGGCCCGCGGGCGATTTCGGCTTTCAGCACGTAACGGGAGAGATGGGGCGAGCGACGGGGATCGAACCCGTGACAACCGGATCCACAATCCGGTGCTCTACCAACTGAGCTACGCCCGCCATACCGGCGATGGATGTAGACGCCCCTCGGGCGGGGGTCAAGTGAGCCGCTTCACGCCGCTCCCAGGGCCCTAAACCAGATGACCGGGAGGGAAATTCCCGCTAGAACACCGGCCGGCCCGGCGCAGAACCGCGGCTGTCGGGGGAGGCGCATGATCCATCTGGCCCAGAGCATGGGGCGGCTCGGCACCGAGACCGCGTTCGAGGTGCTGGCGCGCGCCGAGGCGCTGAAAGCCCAGGGGCGCGACATCATCAATCTGGGCATCGGCCAGCCCGATTTCCGCACCCCCGATTACATTGTCGAGGCCGCCGCCAAGGCGCTGCGCGACGGGCATCACGGCTATACCCCCGCCAACGGCATTTTGCCCCTGCGCGAGGCGATCGCGGCGGAATGGGCCGCGCGGTACCGCGTGACCGTCGATCCCGGCCGCATCCTGGTGGTGCCAGGCGGCAAGGTCACGATGTTCTTCTCGATCATCATGCTTGGCGAGCAAGGCGCCGAGATCGTCTATCCCAATCCCGGCTTCCCGATCTACGAGTCGGTGATCAAGTGGACCGGCGCCACCCCCGTTCCGCTGCCCCTCTTGGAAAAGAACGGCTTCGCCTTCAAGGCCGAGGACGTGCTGAAGCTGGTCACGCCGCGAACGCGTCTCATCATCATCAACAGCCCGGCCAATCCCACCGGCGGCGTGACGCCGCGCGCGGAGATCGAGAAGCTGGCCAAGGGGCTGGAGCGGCACCCCGACGTGGTGGTGATGAGCGACGAGATCTACGGCCGCATCGTCTATGGCAAGAACGAGCACGTCTCGCTGCTGGAATACGAGAGTTTGCGCGACCGGTTGATCCTGCTCGACGGCTTTTCCAAGACCTACGCCATGACGGGCTGGCGCATCGGCTACGCGCTGTGGCCCAAGGCGATGATCGAGGGCGCCACGCGCCTGGCGGTCAACTGCCATTCCTGCGTCAATGCCGCAGCGCAATGGGCCGGCATCGCCGCGCTCAAGGGCCCGCAAGACGCGGTCGATCGCATGGTCAAGGCCTTCGCCGAGCGCCGGCAATACATCGTGGGCGCGCTGAACCAGACGCCGGGCTTGAGCTGCGTGGAGCCGGGCGGCGCGTTCTACGTGTTTCCCAATGTCGCGGGCACGGGCCTGAGCGCCAAACAGGCGCAGACCAAGCTGCTGGAGGAAGCCGGCGTCGCCACGGTGGCGGGCACCAGCTTCGGGTCCTACGGCGAGGGCTATCTGCGGTTCTCCTACGCCAACAGCCTGGACAACATCAAAGAAGCAATCCGGCGCGTGGGCGCATGCCTCAACGGCCGTTGACCCGAAAAATGGGCGCTCATTGCACAAGTTTCGACCTTATGCCTAACATTTATGCAGATCATGGGGCGGCGAATGGCGCGTTTTTACGCTGTCCAGCCCGTCCTCATGCCGCATGCTCTGGCATGGACCGTGCGTACACCGATACGTCCGCGCGGGGGCAGAGCGCCGTTTGCGCGCCTGTTGCCGTCGGCGCGGCCATTGTTGGGTCAAGCACAATCCGGGATCGGGTGCCGCAATGAAAAAAATCGAAGCGATCATCAAGCCGTTCAAGCTGGACGAGGTGAAGGAGGCCCTGCACGAGGTCGGGGTCAAGGGCATCACCGTGACCGAGGCCAAGGGTTTCGGCAGGCAGAAGGGCCACACGGAGCTGTACCGCGGCGCCGAATACGTGGTCGACTTCCTGCCCAAGGTGAAGCTGGAAATCATCATCGAGGACAGCCAGGTCGAGCGCGCGGTCGAGGCGATCCAAACCGCGGCCAAGACCGGGCGCATCGGCGACGGCAAGATCTTCGTCTCGCCGGTCGAAGAGGTGATCCGCATCCGCACCGGCGAGCGCGGCCCGGAGGCCGTCTGACAACGGCGATGCGGGAAACACGGGGGGCGCGCTTGCGCCCGGCCGCGACCGCTTCCGTCAAGACTTGATGAAGCAAGGAAAGGGGATACCGGAACGATGAGCGCCGAATCGAGCAAAGAAATGTCGAAGGTCATGAAGATGCTGAAGGACGGCGACGTGAAATACGTCGACTTCCGCTTCACCGACCCGCGCGGCAAGTGGCAGCACCTGTCGCACCACATCGACACGATCACCGAGGAATTCCTGACCGACGGCGTCATGTTCGACGGCTCGTCGATCGCCGGCTGGAAGGCGATCAACGAATCCGACATGGTGCTGATGCCCGACCTGAGGACGGCGGTCATGGATCCGTTCGCGGCCCAGGCGACGCTGATCCTGGTGTGCGACACCTACGAGCCCGGCACCGGCCAGAGCTATTCGCGCTGCCCGCGTTCGATCGCCAGGAAAGCCGAGGCCTATATGAAGAGCTCGGGCGTCGGCGACGCCGCCTATTTCGGCCCCGAGGCCGAGTTCTTCGTGTTCGACGACGTGCGCTTCAAGGTCGGCATGAACGCCGGCTTCTACGAAATCGACGCCGAGGAGGCGCCCTGGGTCAGCGACAAGAAATTCCCCGAGGGCAACACCGGCCACCGCCCGCCGATCAAGGGCGGCTACTTCCCGGTGCCGCCGGTCGACAGCGCCCAGGACCTGCGCTCGGAGATGCTGTCGACCATGGCGCAGATGGGCGTGAAGGTCGAGAAGCACCACCACGAAGTGGCGCCCTCGCAGCACGAGCTCGGCATCATGTTCGACGAGCTGGTGCGCACCGCCGACAACATGCAAATCTACAAGTACGTGGTGTCGATGGTGGCGCACAACTACGGCAAGACCGCCACCTTCATGCCGACGCCGATCTAGGGCGACAACGGCAGCGGCATGCTCGTGCACCAGTCCATCTGGAAGAAGGGCAAGCCGCTGTTCGCGGGCTCGGGCTACGCGGACTTGAGCGAATCCGCGCTTTATTACATCGGCGGCATCATCAAGCATGCCAAGGCGATCAACGCCTTCACCAATCCGGGCACCAACAGCTACAAGCGGCTGATCCCGGGCTTCGAGGCGCCGGTGCTGCTGGCCTATTCCTCGCGCAACCGCTCGGCCTCGTGCCGCATCCCCTATGTGTCGAGCCCGAAGGGCAAGCGCGTCGAGGTCAGGTTCCCCGATCCGTCGGCCAATCCGTATCTCGGCTACGCGGCGATGCTGATGGCGGGGCTCGACGGCATCCAGAACAAGATCCATCCGGGCGACCCGATCGACAAGAACCTGTACGACCTGCCGCCGGAAGAACTGGCGGCGGTGCCGACGGTGTGCGGATCCTTGCGCGAGGCGTTGGGGTGCCTGGCCGCGGACAACGCGTTCCTGAAGAAGGGCGACGTGTTCAGCGACGACCAGATCAACGCCTACATGGAGCTGAAATGGGAGGAGGTGTACAAGTTCGAGCACACACCCCATCCCATCGAGTTCGAGATGTATTACTCGGCCTGACGCAGAGGCGCCGGGCCACGCGTTTACACGGGAGGCTCCCGTATCCCCTTAGCCTTCGGCCCCGCCGGGGAAACCCGGCGGGGTTTTGCTTTGCGAGCCGATACTTGACGACTGGCAAGCCTTCGCCTCCGCTAACCGCCGCCGTGCCGGCGCTGACCCAAGTCCCGGCGCTGGCATAAGCCGACGCGGCCAATGGGCAGAAGCTGTTCGCGCAGCGCCGCGCGATGTGCCGTGGCGCCAACGCAGCGGAGAAAAACCGCTTGGACCGCATCCGGCAGGCCGTATCGGCCGCAAGGCCGCGTTCGTGCCGGACTTCAAATATGCGCCCGCGTTCGCCGGGCTCGCCGTTATGTGGGACGACAAGAACCCGGACGAATTCTTCGCGGCGCCGGCCAAGCTCGCGCCTGGAACCATCATGGTGGTCGGTGTGCCGCAGGCCGCCGGCCGCGAGGACCTCGTCGCCTGCCTGAAAACGCTGAAGTGATCCTGGGGCGGGAGCCGGTTCAGGCCGCGCCGCGGTCGAGCCGGCCGGCCTGGCCCGCGCTCAACCGGCGCTCGGGCTTGGTTTCCTTGCCTTGCTTGGCATCGCCGGGCTTGCGCGCGGCTTGATCGCGCTCGACCTCTTCAAGTCGCCGCAAGGGCCGCATGAGATAGGGGCTGACATAGGCTTGATCGTTTAGAACCAATATCTTAGCAGCATCGGCCATGACGCTATCCCATAGATATATGGGCCAAACCGGTTGCTACCTACCATATTTAGCGAAAACTTTACAGACTTGAATTGACGCGCGAATCCGGCCCTGGACGGAGTCTGCGGCTAGCGCGCAGTGGGCTTCCAGGCCTTGGCCCTGCGCTCGGCCTCGGCCAACTGCTCTTTGGTAATCAGGGTGCTGAGCTTGTCCTTGACGATCGGCAGTTCGAACCGGTCGTTCGAGTCCGTGGGGACGCGCAGTTCGGCGATCGAAAACCACAGATAGGACTGGGCGTTGTCCTTGGGCACGCCCGGGCCCTTGCCGTACATGTTGGCGACCTTGAGGATGGCGGCGTAGAAGCCGCGATCGGCCGATTTCTTGTACCACTTGAACGCTTCGGCGATGTCGCGCGGAATGCCGATGCCGCCTTCGTGCACCACGCCCATCATGAACACGCCCTGCATGTCGCCGGCGTCGGCGGATTTGCGGTACCACTCCGCGGCGTCCTTGTAGCTGACCGGCACGCCGCGGCCGGTGTGGTACATGCTGGCCACCAGGAACGCCGCCTTGCCGTCGCCCTTCTTTGCCAGCGGCTCCAGCTCTTTCCACGCGGTGTCGTAGTCGCCCTTCTCGAACGCGGCCTTGCCCTCCTGGTAGCCGGCCAGCGCGGGAGAAGCGGCGAAGGTCAGCGCGAGGACCAGCGCCGACAGCGCGACGAACATGCGGCTTGCTGCGGAACACTCTTTCGTCTGCATGGGGATCGGCTCCAGGGTTGAGTTTCTTCCAACGGGTCCCCCGGGAATGTCTTAGGTCTATCCGCCAGCGGGGGCAAGGGCTTGGACGCCCATGCTTCTCGGCGGTCCGATCCATGCGCGTGGCGCGCGGGATGCGGCCCCAAGCCCCGGCGCAGCTTCGGTTTTCCGCCCCGTCACAGCCGGTAGCTGCGCGCGGCGTTCTGGTAGGCGATCTTGCGCGCGGTCGCGGGCGTCAGCTGCGACAGGACGGCGCGCGCGTACGCGCCGATGTGCGCGGCGGCGCGCAAGTGGTGCGACGTCAGGAAATCGACGCCGAAATGGAAGCGGTCCGCGAACCGCTCGAACAGCTGCGCCCAGTCCTTGTCCAGCCTGCCGCCGCCGAGCAGCGATCCGGCGCGCTGGCCGTACAGGACGTTCTTCGACGACAGGTCGAAATCGAGATTGCGGTGGTCGGCCAGAAGCACCTGGATCTTGCCCGGCGACATGTAGCTTCCGGTATGCGCCCAGATCACGCGCGTCCTCGGGTGCGACCGTACCGCGCGCACCATCGCGGCGGCGGCCGAGTCCTCGCAGTGGATGTTGATCGGAACGTCGTGCCGGCCCGCAAGCTCGATCAGCCGCATCACCAGGGGCGAATCCGGCGGCACGTTCGATCCGGGCGTCGCGGCGCCGGGCGCCCCCAGCGCGGCCGCACGGATCGGCAGCGCGATCGTGGTGATCTCCGCCAGCGCGTTGTAGCGGCCGCTGGCCAGCGCCTCCTCGAACTCGCCACCGATGGCGTCGACCTCCGCCGGCTTGGTTCCATCGCCGATGCGGTAGCGTTCCGGCAGCATGGCCGAAACGCGCGGGTCCTGCCGCCAGCGGAAATTGTAGAGGATATAGGCGGCGACGAAGCGGCCGGGAAAACGCCTGGGCAGATCGGCGACCTCGGGCCCGAAGCCCGCCACGACCATGCGGTGGATGCCGGCCTGGTCCATCGCCGCGATCAGATCCTCGGGCGTGGTGCCCAAATCGTCGCGCATCCGTTTGGGCAGCAAGTGGGACTGGTTGTCGATCAGCGGAAACTGCGCGACCTCCTCAAGGGGCGTGCGGATGTCCGCCGCGGCGACGGCGCGGCAGGCGAACGCCGCCGCGGCCGACTCCAAGAGGAACGACCGCCTACCCAGGCCGCGCGGCCCGCAACAGCAGCACAGCGCCGACACGGGCAGTTGGCCGTGGATCGCCATGGAACGCCCTTATGCCTTCGGCACGGGCCTTGGCCTGCCCTCGTCGTCGATCGCGACGTAGCTGAAGCAGCCTTCCGTCACGCGAATGCGCTCGCCGCCGGCGCGCCGCAACGCCCAGGCCTCGATGTTCGTGGTCATCGAGGTGCGCCCCACGCGCACCAGCTCGACGTAGCAGCACAAAACGTCGCCGACGCGAACGGGTTGGTGGAAGCTCATCGACTCGACGCCCACCGTGGCCACGCGCCCCTTGGCCCGGCCGAAGCAATAGGTGCCGCCGGCGATGTCCATCTGCCCCAGCACCCAGCCGCCGAAAATGTCGCCGTTCGGGTTGGTGTCGGCCGGCATCGCCAGCGTGCGGATCACCAGTTCGCCGCGCGGCGCCGCCGCAGCGCCGGCCCGCGCCCCCTTGCCGGTCTCAACCTTCAGCGCCATGTCGTCTCTCGCACATGCAGCAATCCGCGCGATTATACTAGATTTCGTGGGCTCCCGGTCCAGCACCGCATAGCCCTTGTTTTACAAGGGCCTCCGCCTATAATTGCCCGTCCATGAAGGATTTATTCGCCGTGGCGCGCAAGCGTACCCCCCGCGACAACGCGGACTACTCCGCCAAGGACATCGAGGTGCTGGAGGGGCTGGAGCCCGTCCGGCGGCGTCCGGGCATGTATATCGGCGGCACCGACGAGCGGGCGATGCACCACCTCGTCGCCGAGGTGCTGGACAACGCCATGGACGAGGCGGTGGCCGGTCACGCCACGCGCATCGAGGTCGAGCTGGCCGGGGACGGATCGGTCACCGTGACCGACAACGGCCGCGGCATTCCGGTCGATCCGCACCCCAAGTTCAAGAGCCTTTCGGCGCTGCAAGTCATCATGACCATGCTGCACTCCGGCGGGAAGTTCTCGGGAAAAGCCTACATAACCTCGGGCGGACTGCATGGCGTGGGCGTGTCGGTGGTGAACGCGCTCAGCGACCGGCTGACGGTCGAGGTGGCGCGCGACCGGCGGGTATGGACCCAAGGCTATTCGCGCGGCAAGGCCGTGACCAAGCTCAAGAGCCTGGGCGCGACGCCGAACCGGCGCGGCACCACGGTCGCCTTCCATCCCGACCCGGAGATATTCGGCAAGGTCGCGCACTTCCAGCCCGAGCGGCTGTACAAGATGGCGCGCTCGAAAGCCTATCTGTTCCCGGGCGTCGAGATTCGCTGGTCCTGCGACAAGGTGCTGCTGGAAAAGGACGACGAGACGCCGGCCGAGGCCGTGCTGCATTTCGCCGGCGGTCTGACCGACTATCTCGCCGCGACCCTGAAGGACCGCGACACACTGACGCCGAAGCCGTTCGCCGGCTCGGCCGCGCTGCCAGACAATGCCGGCAAGGTGGAATGGGCGATCGCCTGGCCCTTGGACGAGGACGGATTCGAGAACACCTATTGCAACACCATCCCCACGCCCGAGGGCGGCACGCACGAACAGGGCCTGCGCGCGGGCCTGGCGCGCAGCCTTCGCGCCTATGGCGAGCTGGTGGGCAACCGCCGCGCCGCCCAGGTGATGGCCGAGGACGTGATCGGCGGCGCCGCCATCATGCTGTCGCTGTTCATCAAGGAGCCGCAGTTCCAGGGCCAGACCAAGGAGAAGCTGGCCAGCGTCGAGGCCGGCCGCATGGTCGAGCAGACGCTGAAGGACCACTTCGACCATTGGCTGAGCGAGGACAAGGACGCGGCCACGGACCTTTTGGATCGCGCCATCCAGCGCGCCGAGGACCGCCTGCGCCGGCGCCAGGACCGCGACTTCGCGCGCAAGACCGCCACGCGCAAGCTGCGCCTGCCCGGCAAGCTTTCGGATTGCAGCGCCGGCCAGGCCGAGGGCACAGAGCTGTTCCTGGTCGAGGGCGACTCGGCCGGGGGCTCGGCCAAGCAGGCGCGCGAACGCGCCACCCAAGCGGTGCTGCCTTTGCGCGGCAAGATCCTGAACGTGGCCTCGGCCACGGTCGACAAAATGCGCGCCAACCAGGAGATCGCCGACCTGATCCAGGCGCTGGGCGCGGGCATCGGCGGCGACTACGACGACCGCAAGCTGCGCTACGAGAAGATCATCATCATGACCGACGCCGACGTGGACGGCGCGCATATCGCCTCGCTGCTGATGACGTTCTTCTACCGCGAGATGCCCGGCCTGATCGAGAACAAGCACCTCTACCTGGCGGCGCCTCCGCTCTATCGTCTGAGCCAGGGCGGCAAGGTGCTGTACGCGCGCGACGACAAGCACAAGGACGAGCTCTTGAAGAAGGAGTTCAACGGTCGCGGCAAGGTCGAGGTCAGCCGCTTCAAGGGCCTGGGCGAGATGCCGGCGCAGCAGTTGCGCGAGACCACGATGAACCCGCAGAAGCGCGGATTGTGGCGCGTGGTGATCCCCAGCCGCAAGAAGGACAGCGAACGCGCCGAGGCGTGGGCGACCGAGAAGCTGGTGGAATCGCTGATGGGCCGCAAGCCTGAGCTGCGCCTGGAATTCATCCAGAAGAACGCGAAGCTGGCGAAGGATCTGGACGTGTGACGCCGACCAGAGCCTCATGCCTCGACGGGCGTTGCCGGCATGAGGTTCAGAAGGCGCGGGGCGGCAATTTCGGGTTGGCCACTTTGCGCGCGCTTTCCGCGCCCGTGACGGGAAGGCCCGTGGGGTCGAGCAACCCGATCTGCACCAGCACGCCGGCCTGATCCCAAGAGATGTGCTCGTGGGAGATCTTGCCGTCCTTAATGCCCACGACCACGGCAACCGCCATTTCCACGGGCTTGCCCGTCGGCGCCACGCCGGGCAGCAGCCAGTCGATCGCCGTCGTGTGCGTGAAGCTGATGTGGATTTCCTCGACGATCTGGGTCTCGCCGACCGTGCGCGACACCGGCTGCATCTTCACATCCGGCGGAAAGAACTTGCCGACGAGATGGTCGCGATAGAAATCGCGCACGCCGTTCCAGCCGACGCCGCCCGCCATGGTGGGAACATGGTTGAGATGCGGATCGTCGCTCATCGTGGCCATTGTGGTGTCGAGATCGCCGGCAAGTTCCGCGCCAACATGCTTCTCGAATAGCGCCACCATCTGCCGCTGTTTTTCCGACAACATGAATATCCCCGGCCTCCGATGCCAAAACCCAGATCCAGCATACCGGCGTGTTGGCGGCCTCGCTACATATACCCCGCCGCGCGCAGGCGCTCGAAGCTGTCCTCGCTTTCGTGGTCCATGGCGCGGCCCACGCGCTCGGGCAGCTTGGTCGCGCGCAATTCGGCGATGATCGCGTCGATGGTCGCGGCTTCGCTGGCGATCGGGTGGGTGATGTCCTTCTCCCCCAGCGTGCGGTAGCGCCTGCCGTTCCTGGCGAAATAGAGCGGCACCACGGGAATGTTCTCGCGCTTCACGTAAAGCCAGATGTCGATCTCGGTCCAGTGCAGCAGCGGATGGATGCGCAGGTGCGCGCCCGCGGGCGGCACGGTGTTGAACTGGTCCCAGAACTCGGGCGGCTGCTCGCGGAAATTCCACTGCCCGGTCTCGTCGCGGGGGCTGAACACGCGCTCCTTGGCGCGCAGCCGCTCCTCGTCGCGCCTTATGCCCAGGATGATGCCCTTGAGGCCGAAATCGCGGATCGCGTTGGCGAGGCCCAGCGTCTTGCGCGCGGCGGCGCGGGCGGCCGGCGGCAGCGACGGGTCGGTCGCCTCGACCGGCGGGCACTTCACCACCTTCAGATCCAGCTTCCATTCTCGCGCCATGCGGTCGCGGAAGCGGTAGACCTCGTCGAACTCCATGTCGGTGTCGAGATGCATGGCCGGAAACGGCACGCGGCCCATGAACGCCTTCATCGCCAGCCACGCCAGCACGCCCGAATCCTTGCCGATCGACCACAGCATGGCCAGCGGCTTTATGTGGTGGAACGCCTCGCGCAGGATGTAGACGCTGCGGGATTCCAGATCGTCGAGATGGTCCATGGGCGGGGCTTATAGCCTATTTCTTTTCCGCCCTGCCATAGCGGTCCTCGAGCCGCACGATGTCGTCCTCGCCCAGATAGTCGCCGAGCTGCACCTCGATCATCTCGAGCGGCGCCGCGCCCGGGTTCTCCAGCCGGTGCTTGGCACCCCGCGGGATGAACGTCGATTGGCCGGACGCGAGGTCGAACGCCTCCTCGCCCAGCGTGACGCGCGCCCGGCCCCTGACCACGATCCAGTGCTCGGCGCGCCTGCGGTGTATCTGCAACGACAACCCCTGGCCGGGTTCGACCGTGATGCGCTTGACCTGGAAGCCCTCGCCGCCGTCGACGACGCGATAGCTGCCCCAGGGCCGGCGTTCTATGCCGCTCATCGCCCGTCCTTGGCCTCGCCACCCACCAGCCGCAGCAGATACTGGCCGTACGGTCCCGACCCGAACGCCCCGGCGATGCGCTTCAGCGCCGCGGCGGAAATCCAGCCCTGGCGCCAGGCGATCTCCTCCAGGCAGGCGATCATCAGCTGCTGGTTCTCCTCGATCGTCTGGATGAATTGCGCGGCCTGGAGCAGCGCCGCGGGGGTGCCGCAATCCAGCCACGCGATGCCGCGCCCGAACGCCGCCACGTCGAGCCGGCCGCGCTCCAGGTACAGCCGGTTCAGGTCGGTGATCTCGAGCTCGCCCCGCCGCGAGGGCTTCAGCGTGCGCGCCATCGCGGGCGCGCCGGCATCGTAGAAATACAGCCCCGTGACGGCATAGGGCGAGCGCGGCTTCTTCGGCTTTTCCTCGATCGACAGCGCGCGACCCTTGCGGTCGAACTCGACCACGCCGAACCGCTCCGGGTCCTTCACGCGCGTGGCGAACACGGTGGCGCCCCGGCGGCGCGCATCGGCCTGGCGCAGCATCTCCACCAGTCCGTGTCCGAAGAAAAGGTTGTCGCCCAGGATCAGCGCCGACGCCGCGCCCGCGAGGAACTTCTCGCCGATGACCAGCGCCTCGGCGATGCCGCGCGGCGCGGCTTGTTCAGCGTAGGCCAGGTGCATCCTCAGCTTTTTGCCGTCGCCGAGAAGCTCGCGGAACAGCTTCAGGTCGCGCGGCGTCGAGATCAGCAGCACGTCGCGGATGCCCGCGAGCATCAGCACGCTTAAGGGGTAATACACCATCGGCTTGTCGTAGACCGGCAGCATCTGCTTGCTGACCGCCAGCGTCATGGGGTGCAGCCGCGTGCCCGCGCCGCCGGCCAGGACGATCCCCTTGCGCGCGGTCATCGCGCGGCCCTGCCCAGGCCGATGCGCCGGCCGGAAAAGCCGCGCGCGCGGATCGCCTGCCCCCAGGCCTGGTTGTCGAGATACCAGCGCACCGTGCGCTCGATGCCCCCGTCGAACGCAACGGACGGGCGCCAGCCCAGCTCGCGCTTTGCCTTGGCTGTGTCCATGGCATAGCGTAAATCGTGGCCCGGCCGGTCGGGCACGAACTCGATGGCGCTGTCGTGCCTGCCGCCGTCGCCGCGCGGCGCCAGGCGGTCGAGCGCGGCGCACACCGCCCGCGCCACTTCGATATTGGTCTTCTCGGCCTCGCCGCCCAGGCAATAGGTCTCGCCCGGCTTGCCCGCTTCCAGCGCGCGCTCGAGGCCCGCGCAGTGGTCCTCGACGTAAAGCCAGTCGCGCACGTTGGCGCCTTTGCCGTAGATCGGCAGCTTCCTGCCCTCGCGCGCCGCCAGGATCAGGGTAGGAATCAGCTTTTCAGGAAACTGGTACGGCCCGTAGTTGTTGGTGCAGTTGGTCACGACCACCGGCAGGCCGTAGGTGTGCGCGTAGGCCCGCGCGATGTGGTCGCCACCCGCCTTGGACGCGGCATAGGGCGAGCGCGGATCGTAGCGCGTCGTCTCGTCGAACCTGCCCTGCGCGCCCAGCGAGCCGAACACCTCGTCGGTCGAGACATGCACGAAGCGGAACGCGCGTTGGCGCTCCGCCGGCAGCCCGCGCCAATACTCCAGCGCCGCGTCCAGCAGGGCGTGGGTGCCCAGCACGTTGGTGGCGACGAACCGGGCCGAGTCCTCGATCGAGCGGTCGACATGGCTTTCCGCCGCCAGATGCAGGATGGCGCGCGGCTTGCGCCGTTGCAGCAGGTTCTTCACCTGCGCGCGGTCGGCGATGTCGCCGCGCACGAACGCACACCGCGCCTCGGGCAGGCCGGACAGCGAGTCGCGGATGCCGGCAGAGGTCAGCGCGTCGAGGGTGACCACGGCGTCGCCCGCGCCCACGCGCCGGCGCACGAAATTCGCGCCGATGAACCCGGCCCCGCCGGTGACGAGCAGCGGATCGCTCACGGTGATGCGCCCCCTCGGCACCTCATAGAGCTTTCCAAAACCGGCTTCAAGGCGACCGGGCGACGGCGGCCATGCCGGCGGCGGCGAGGAACATGGTCAAAAGCCACCAGCTCTGCCACGCGCCGTAGCTGACGATCGCCACGGTCATGCCGGCGGCGACCAGGCCGGTCGCGGCGGCGCGGTCGGCGCGGTCGAGGCCGCCGCGCTGGGCGGCCGCCAGCGCCAGCAGCGCCACCGCCGCGCCCAAGAGCGCGCCGGGCAGGCCCAGCTCCATCCACCATTGCAGCGGCGCGTTGTGCGGATGCAGCGGCATCTGCACCACGGTGCTATAGCGCGGCGCGGCCGGGGGCTGCGGTCCCATGTCCCAGCGGATCGTCGTGCGCGCGTCGGGCAAAGAGCGCGCGGTGTCGAGCCCGAAGCCCAAAAGCGGCCGCTCGGCGATCTTGCCGGCGGCGTAGCGCCAGATCATCGCGCGATGCGCCGCCGAGGCCGGCAGGCGGCCGCGCTCGGCGGCGTCTTGCAGATGCGGGCCGGGCAACAGCCGCGCCGCGACCGGCGCGAGAAGGATCGCGGCGGCGATGCAGGCCGCCAGCAACCCCGCCGCGATGCGCGGCAGGCGCCAGGCCAGCGCGGCGAACAGCGCGGCGGCGGCGAAGGCCAGCCGCGCGGAAATGCTGTCGAGCAGCAGCGTCGCCGCGCCGACGCCGAAGATCAGCGCGGCGGCGGTCCCGCGCCGGCCGTCGCGCCACAGAAAAGCAGCGGGCGCGGCCGAAAGCAGAACCAGCAGGGTCGAAGCGCGCTTCATCGCGGAGTCGCTGGACTCGTAGCCCGGCTCGACCAGCCGGCGCAGAACGTCGCCGCTGAGGCGCTCGACCAAGATCAGAGCAAGCGCCAGCGCGACGCCCCAAGCGGCCATGACCGCCACGCGCCGGCGCTGCGGCGCGCCGAGACCGCCCGCGCCGCCGATCAACACGCAGCCGGCGAAAAAAATTCCCGCGAGTTGCAGCGCGCGCTTCAGGCTTTCGTCCGGGCGGATCGACCACAGCGCCGTCAGCGCGCCCCAGACCGCGACCAGAAGCAACAGGCCGAACACGATTGGCGCTCCCAGCGCGGGCAAGCGCCGGTTGATCGCCGCGGCGAGAATGATCGCCAGCGCCGCCAGCACCGCAAGCGGGGCCATCGCCGCCGGGGCGTAGACCGCCAGCGGCGGCGCGACGAACAGCGCCAGCGCCAGCGCGTCGGCGGGGCCAAGCGCCCGCGCGCCTAGGCCCGGGGCCATGGACGAAGCGGCTGACATGCGGCGGCAAAGCTCATGCGGCCCTTGGATGCCCCGATTTCCCAGCCATGTCCAGCCCGCGGGCGGGAAATCAGGTTGACGAACAAGCCCTTGCGCCGCTATCCAAGCCCCGTCCCAACCCCCTTCCCAGCCCCCAGCCCGGCCCTTGCCGCCGGCCGACCAAGGCGCCCAGTCACCCATGCCCTTGCGCGCGTTAAGGCAGCGTTTCCTCGACAAGACCGCCCGCATCGGCGTCATCGGCCTCGGCTATGTCGGGCTGCCGCTGATCGAGGCGTTCAACGAC